>JAFLKA010000221.1 GCA_022712735.1 Marinosulfonomonas sp.
CTAAGGGTCGGCCGCCCCGTAGCATGCGCATATTCATCCAGTGTGTATCTTTGATTGGGGGCTTCAAGCACAGTATGCAATCGCCCTTTTTTGGGCTCGGCAAAGGATCCGTATTCATTTAAGTAAGCCGAGGGGCAAAGGGCAAGAATGCGCTCCTCGGCGAAGGGCCAGCGGTGGGTGTTGCCCTCTTTTGGGTCGGATAGCCGAATGCAGAGGTCGGCATCCTTTGCCATGGCATACACATCATTTTCAAACATACGAAAATCGAGGCTCACAGCAGGGAAATTCATTCTGAAATTTTGCATGCGTGGAATGAACCAGAAATTCACGGCCGCCGTAGACATCGAAATGGATACCTTTTCGTGGCTGTCTTGCTGCTTGCTTATCTCTCGCAATGTCTCGTTTATCGCGTTAAATGATGTGGATGTCGTTCTAAACAGGCGCTCCCCGTTCTGGGTCAAATCAATCCAGCGACCGTGGCGCACAAACAGCGGATAACCCAGATGGCTCTCTAGACTGTTGATGGAACGGCTAACTGCAGGTTGTGTCACATTTAGCTCGCGTGCAGCACTTGAGAAGCTGCCTAATCGAGCGACAACCTCGAAGGTAAAGAGCGAATTTGTAGACGGTAATTTGCGACGGAGCATGTTATGCCTTCAGATTATATAAGATATAACTATTATTATACTTCCCTTTCCCTCGCAAGCCTTACACTTTGAGGTAGCTATAGAAAACTAGGGAGCTTTAGCAATGAGTGATTCAAAAAATAAACAAAGTGATATCAGCAGCTTATCCGTGATGGACCAGGAAACGGTCAAAGCTGGCTTGAGTCGGGGTGCGACACGTCGCCAGATGATGGGGTGGTTAATGGCCGGTGGCGCAACGATTGCAGCAGCCGGTACTATCGTTTCTTCGGCAACCAGCGCACTGGCTGCGACGCCTAAAAAGGGTGGTTTGATCAAATTTGCATCTGACCTTCACGGCCCGTCAGATACGCTTGATCCTGGTCTGAACACATCCACAATCGATTATTCACGTAACCGCGCCCACTATAACGGTCTGGTCCAGTTCAATGATGACACATCGATGCGTCCCGAGCTGGCAGAGGAGTTCTCGGCAAACGCTGACAACACCGAATGGACGTTCAAGCTGCGCAAAGACGTGAAGTTCCACGATGGCAGCCCGATGACGGCTGACGATGTGATGTATTCAATGAGCCGCCATTATGGCGAGGCATCTACATCGACCGCTAAAACACTGGTTGCCGATGTTGAGGAATGGGTCAAGGTTGATAACCTACACGGTTAAGGCTGTCATGTCCGGACCGAACGGTGACCTTCCTAAAATTCTGGGCACATCGCAGTTCAAAATCATCAAAGACGGCACATCGGATTTCCAAAACCCTGTTGGCACCGGCCCTTTCACACTGAAAGAATTCCAGCCGGGTGTACGCTCGTTGCACGTTCGTAACGAGGATTACTGGCGTGAAGGTGCGAATGCCGATGAGCTGGAGATCACAGCCATCACCGATAAAGTGGCCCGCACCAGCGCGCTGATTTCCGGTGATATTGACCTGATGCAGGCGCTTGATCCAAAAGCGATCCCGCAGATTGAAGCGGCAGACGGTGTTGGTATCTGGTCCGTTGCGTCGGGCGCTTATATGGCGATTGCCATGATGAGCAACTCGGCACCGGGCAATAACCCCGATTTTGTTTTGGCGATGAAGTATATCCAGCGTCGCGAGAAAATCGTGCGTTCGATCCTGAAAGGCCAAGGCACTGTCGGGAACGACCAGCCGATCAACGTGGCTTATGGCGCTGATTTCTGTGACGATCTGGCAATCCGCGAGCATGATCTGGACAAAGCCAAATTCCATCTGGAAAAATCAGGTGTGACCGAGGCGGAAATTCAGGTTGCAGAAGTTGCACCAGGCATGACCGACATTGTTCTGCTGATGCAACGTGAAGCACAGAAAATCGGCCTTAAACTGAACATCAACAAAGTGCCGAATGATGGCTACTGGGGTGCTGTTTGGATGAAAACGCCGATGAACGTGACCACATGGAACATGCGCCCAACGGCGAACGTGATGATGAATCTGGCGTTTGCGCCAGATGCACCATGGAACGACAGCCTGTGGGCGAATGATCGGATGGGCGAACTGCTGGTTCAGTCACGTGCGGCCACAGACGAGGCGCTGCGTCACGAGATGTATTGCGAAATGCAGACGCTGATCAGCAATGAAAGCGGCATGATCATTCCGGCACACCGGAACTATCTGGATGCGAAATCGGACAAGATTGAGGGCATCGGTCGGATGCCTCTGGGCTCACTCGGTGGTTACGAGTGGCCAGAGTTTGCATGGCGCACAGACGTCTAGGAATAGACGCACAAAACATATCGCTGGCCCGAAAATTTGGGCCAGCGAACACAACTTGCCGATCTATCCAAAGAGCAAGACGAACCAAGAAAATAACGCTAAGGGGAGACAGCAATCATGCAGCGCATGGTCATTCAACGCATTATTATCGGGATAATTACCCTCTGGGTAGTGTCGATAATGGTTTTTATCGGCACATCCATTCTACCGGGTGATGTGGCAGAAATCGTCCTCGGCCAAACCGCAACCCCTGAATCACTGGCCGCTTATCGCGCCGAACGCGGGTTGGACCAACCCTTGTATATGCAATACCTTTCCTGGCTTGCTGGCATGATGACAGGCGATCTGGGCACCTCCAAGGCCGGTGGTGCCTCAATCTCCAGCCTGATTAACGGGCGGTTCGGCAACACCATGTTCCTTGCGGGCATTGTCGCGATCATTGCGGTGCCGCTATCGGTTGCCCTTGGTTTGCTGGCAGCGATGTACCCCGGTACATGGATTGACCGGATGCTGACATTCGGCACCCTGAGCCTGATTTCGGTCCCCGAATTTTTCATCGCAACCTTTATGGTTCTGATCTTTGCGGTGAAACTGCACTGGCTACCGGCGATTGCACATATCGCCCCCGAAGATGGCTTATGGGAAACGATGCGGGGGATGGCGATGCCGCTGATCACCCTGATCATTGTGGTGGCCGCGCAAATGATCAGGATGACGCGCGCCGGTATCCTGAATGTGATGAATTCGCCCTATATCGAAATGGCAATCCTGAAGGGCGTCAAACGACGCCGCATCATTTTGCGCCATGCGTTTTTCAACGCTATCGGGCCGATTGTGAACGTGATCGCGCTGAACCTTGCCTATCTGGTGTCCGGCGTGGTGATCGTTGAAACGATCTTTGCCTATCCGGGGCTTGCCAAACTCATGATCGACGGGGTGCAAACCCGCGACCTGCCGCTGGTCCAAGCCTGCGCGATGATCTTTTGTGGCACATACGTAATCTTGATTATTATGGCTGATGTGGCGGCGATCCTGTCGAACCCACGTTTGCGTAATCCGAAATAGGGGGGGCAGGAACATGACAGACGCAACTGCAAACACCGAAGAAAATTCGATCTATGACGAACTGCCCGACGCCCCGCCGAAAAAGAAAATAACCCTGACGTGGGTTGGCAAACTGGGCGTGACCGTGGTGCTGTTCTGGCTGGTTATGGTTTTTATCGGACCATACATCGCGCCGTTCCACGAGGCGGATATTATGGCCTATGACAGCTTTATGCCGATCCTGTCCACGACCGAGGGCGAAGGATTTCACCTGCTGGGAACCGATTATATCGAGCGCGATATATTCTCGCGTATCCTGTGGGGTGCCCGCACCACAATTGGCATCGCCTTTACCGCGACCCTGCTGGCCTATGTGGTCGGGGTGACGCTGGGCATTGCTGCTGCGGTTTCCGGTGGCTGGCTGGATGTGGGCCTAAGCCGGGCCAATGACGCGATCATTTCTCTGCCTTCCATCATGTTGGGTCTGCTGGCTGTTAACGCATTTGGATCATCGATCCCGACGTTGATATTCACCGCTGGCGCGATTTACGCAGCATCGGTGTTTCGTATCGCGCGGGCGCTGGGCCAAGACATCATGGTGATGGATTTCGTCGAGGCCGCGCGTGCCCGTGGCGAAGGGCTGTGGTGGGTTATCACCCGCGAAGTTCTGCCAAACGCCGCGATGCCGCTTGCCACCGATTTTGGCCTGCGGCTGGTATTTGTGGTGCTGTTCATCTCGTCCCTCAGCTTCTTGGGTCTGGGTATCCAGCCACCGATGGCCGATTGGGGCAGCATGGTTCGCCAAAATCTGGACGGGTTGGGGTATGGTTCATACGCCGCTGTCTGGCCTGCGCTGGCAATTGCGACCTTCACCATCTCGATCAACCTTATCGTCGATGATATCTCCGCATCATCCGGCGGTAGCCTTGCAAAGAAGATGATCTAATGACCGAATTATTAGAAGTCAGAGACCTGAAAATCGAGGCGCCGCAAAAAGACGGGTCAGCCATTCCTATCGTCAAAGGCGTCAGTTTTAACGTGAAGGCAGGCGAGGTTGTCGCACTGATCGGGGAATCCGGATCGGGCAAAACCACCATATCGCTGGGAGCACTTGGCTACACCAAACCGGGGCTGGAGTTTTCAGGTGGCGAAATCTGTCTGCATGGCGACGATATCCTGTCGATGGAAGACAATGATTTGCGCAACTTGCGCGGTCAAAGGGTGGCCTACCTTGCCCAAAGTGCGGCGGCCACGTTCAACCCCGCGATCACCATTGGCGAGCAGGTCACTGAATCTGCCGTGCTGCACGGGGTGATGACACAGGCCGAGGCGACTGAACGTGCCACGGAACTGTATCATGCGCTGGAATTGCCGGACCCTGAACTGCTGGGCAAGCGTTACCCGCATCAGGTTTCCGGTGGTCAGTTGCAACGCCTGATGGCGGCAATGGCGCTGGTTGGGCGGCCTGACCTGCTGGTTCTGGACGAGCCGACAACGGCGCTGGATGTGACCACCCAGATCGAGGTTTTGAAAGCCTTCAAGAAGGTGATCAAGGAAGAAGGATCAGCCGCGATTTATGTAACGCACGATCTGGCAGTCGTGGCGCAAATCGCCGACCACATTGTGGTTCTGTATTCTGGCGAGGTGCAGGAACAAGGGTCGGTTGACCAGATCATCAACAACCCGAAACACCCCTATACAAAGCGCCTGATGTCGGCTGCACATGCGGGGCCAAAACCCGGAATGGGTGACAAACTGTCTGGCGAGCATGACAAAGATGTGGCCAACATCGAAGTCAAAGACATGACCGCTGGCTATGGTGATATTGTTGACGGGAAACCGGCAATCACCGTGCTGCGAGACATTAATATGTCGGTCAAGAACGCGCATGTGGTCGGGGTAATTGGTGAATCCGGTTGTGGGAAATCCACGTTGGCACGGGTTATTGCTGGCTTGCTTCCGGCCGCCCAAGGCGAAGTCATCTTGGATGGCAATGTGCTGAAAGGCTCTTACAAACAGCGCAGCAAAAAAGACCTGCAAAAGGTTCAGTTTGTCTACCAGATGGCTGATACAGCGTTGAACCCCAAGCAGTTGATTGGTGAAATTCTGGGCCGTCCTGTCGAGATGTTCCAGAACCTGCGTGGCAAGGCCAAGCGCGAAAAGGTTGCCGAGCTGCTTCAAATGGTTGAATTACCACTCGAGTTTGAAAACCGCTATCCGGCGGAACTGTCGGGTGGGCAAAAGCAACGGGTCAATTTGGCGCGATCACTGGCCGCGCTACCCGAAATTATGCTGTGTGACGAGGTGACATCGGCGCTGGACAGCATCGTTGGATCGAACGTGGTGAAACTGCTGAAACGGTTGCGTGATCTGACCGGTGTGTCGTTCATGTTCATCACCCACGATTTGTCGACCGTTGCGGCCTTTGCCGATGAAATTGTCGTGCTATATGCGGGGCGTATTGTGGAGCAAGGACCGGTAGACGAGGTTCTGACACCACCATTCCATCCCTACACCCGACTGCTGATCAGCTCGGTGCCGGAAATGCGTATTGGCTGGTTAGAAGAGACAATGAAGAAACGGGAAATGGCGGTCGGCATCGCGCGCGGTGTGGAAATTACCGCCGTTGGCTGCCCGTTCTACAACCGTTGTCCAATTGCGATTGACGGCACCTGCAATTTAAAGACACCGCCAACGCACGAGCCAACTGCAGGGCATATGATTTCTTGTCATCACACTGTCGAAGAAATTCTGGAAATTGAAAACTCGCCACAACAGGTTTTACATGGCTTTGAAAAAGCTGCACCTGATGATGAAACATCCGCTACGGCGCACTAACGACATAGGGGTTACGTGCTATGATTAAGAAAATTTTGATTGCAGTAGATGGTTCCAAACATTCGCTAAGAAGCGTCGAAATGGGGTCGCAAATTGCCAAGGGTGTTGGGGCAAAAGTAATGCTGTTTCACGTTGTGAAGCCTTACCGTTTGCCTGACAGCCTAAAGAAGCTGGCCAAGGCCGAGCATATGGCGACAATTGATGCCGATTTGCTGATGCAGGGAGCGAAATACCTGTTGGCTGGCGCATTGGATGTGGCGCATGCGGCGGGCCTAAAGGATGTGGATATCCAGACCAAAGAAGGCCCGATTGCCCGCACGATTATTGACCGCGCAAAATCTTTTAACGCGGACCTGATCGTCATCGGGTCGCGTGGCATGGGTGACATAGAGGGCATGTTGCGCGGCGGGGTTTCCCACCGTGTTGAAACGCTGGCCAAATGCCCGGTGCTGGTGGTGAAATAAGGCTTTCACAAAAGGGATAATTCCGTGAATTCTACTGACAATAAAGAACTGCCAATCGTCATCTACGATTGCTTCTCAAACCGCATGTTCGGCGGCAATGTTGGGGGTATCGTTCTGGATGCCGCCACGCTTGAAACCGATCAAATGCAGAAAATCGCCCGCGAGATTAATGCGCCGGTGACGGGGTTCATCACCGCGCAAAACGGCAACGAGGTATCGACGCGGTTTTTCATGCCCGGCGCTGAAATTGCGATGTGTGGCCATGTGACAGTGGGGCTGTTCACGCACCTGTCGCAAGGGACGCAGGGGCAAAGCGAATTTGTGTTAAAGGCACAGGCGGGCGATGTTCCGGTTCGGGTTAATGCGCAGGGTGGCGATTTGCCAAACGTGATGATGCAGCTATCGCCTCCGTCTGTTGTTAACAGTGACGTCGATCTTGACGCCCTTGCAGAGGCGTTGAATGTGCCGGTTACGGCGATTGGTGCGGATGCACCCGTTGATATGGCCGATGCAGGGCTAAAGCATTTGTGCGTGCATTTTGCCAGCCTGTCCGAGGTTCAGGCGTTGACCCCTGATTTTCAGAAACTGGCCGAGGTTAGCCGCGCCAATGGCGTGCATACGGTGGCGTGCTTTTCAATGGAAACAGAAGATGCGCAAAACACCCTGCACCTGCGGGATTTCTGCCCGGCATTGGGCGCGGACGAGGTTCCGGCGTCAGGC
>JAFLKA010000411.1 GCA_022712735.1 Marinosulfonomonas sp.
GGCCAGACAGCATTACGCCAGCCCTGTCCGATGGGCCAATGCGGGCAAATAATCCGGCTTTCTGACCTGTCTGGTCAGGAATGCGATGCGTTTCAAAACCGCGTGTTTTCAGGTAGTCCTGAATGTAATCAATAATCGCCAAATTGCTGTCTGCACTGACCGTTGGAAAAGCAATAAGCCTGTCAAGAATTTCAAGGGTTTTCATAGATGGCCCCGTTCATTCATCGCCCGGAACACCGTAGGACGGCGCAACGCTCGGGTCTAATGCACGCTGAACATATGCTTGCAGCTGCGGTTTATAAATTTCCCATGCTGCTGCGATATTTTCGATCGGGCAATCCAGCGTCCAGTCACAGCGCAAATCGGCAACCGGCCACGCCACTTTATCGCAAATCTGCATGCCCGCGGAATGGATCGGGCCAGCCTCGCCACCCTGCGTCAAACCGGCACGCATCGCGGCAATCAACCGGTCGCCAATATGACCCTTGGCAGACTGAAACCCGTCAACGATAGCCTGTGGTACCCCGTCATTGGCCAAAAGATTGCCACCCGACGCGACATTGTCGCCTTGGGCTTGCGTCCAGATACCTAATGAATTGGGGCCGGAATGTATCGCGGTGTCCCCGTTCCGATCCACCGCAAGAACCTGTCGATATTCGATGAACTTTCCGTTTGCGATAATTTCTTTGACCGCTTGCTTGGCCGTAAGGCCCCGCCCCATCAAATCAAGCGCCAGCGGGCCTAAGGACGGGTCCGTAATGTTTTGCGATGCGGCGGCCCCAACGCCTGCGCGGGTGTATGAACAACGTGCGGCAACAGCGGGGGATGACGACGCTATCGCCACCCCGAACATGCCGGTTTGCGCGCAGCGGGCGACAAGTGAAAATGTCATCGCCCTACTCCGGTATGACGGCGGTGCCGTCGATTTCGACCAACCAGTCAGGACGGGCAAGCGCTTGCACCACCAGTCCGGTAGACACCGGATACACGCCTTTGATATATTCGCCCATGGTGCGGTAAACATCCTCGCGATGGCGCACATCGGTGATGTAAACAACGACCTTAACCAGATGCTCCATGCTGCCGCCTGCCTCCTCGATCAGCTGTTTGATATTTTGCATCACCTTGTGGGTTTGTTCCACAGGATCATGACTGCCAATGTTCACCGCGTCGTCCAAATTCTGGGGGCATTGGCCGCGCAGATACACTGTTTTGCCACCCTGCGTGACCACAGCCTGACACAGATCATTGTCGAGGTTTTGCTCGGGGTAGGTCTGGCTGGTGTTGAATTTGCGAATACGTGTATGTGCCATCGGGCGCTCCGTTCTGGTTTGCGTCATTGTGCTACGAAGGCGCGCGGTATGCCAGATATTTAGCTTGGGTTGCCATGTGGTCCGCCAGATGTTTGGCATCGTGCCACACGCCCCAGATAAAGGGCGATCCGCGCCGTGACTGCCACGGCATGCCCAGAAAATAAATCCCCGGCTCGGATGTGACGCCCCGTTGATGCACCGGTTTGCCTGCTTCATCAAGCACATCAACCTTCAACCAGCTGTAATCAACCGCAAAACCTGTGGCCCATAGGATCGAGGTTATGCCAGCCTCGGCCATGTCCAGTTCAAGTACGGGGTTGGTCATGCAATCCGGATCAGACAGCACGTCTCGCGCCTCGGGCTCCAATGGCAGATCAATCCCCATGCGGGCTGCATAGGCATCGGCGGCATCCATCATGGTCAATAGGCTTGCATCGCCAAGCGCAATATTTTGCCCAAGGTTGGGTTGGAATTTCACGACCCCGTCTTTGAAAGAATCCGTAAGACCAACAAGCGTAACCCCTTGCGCCGCCAGTTTGCGGAAATCCACCGTATGGCCGCCATGCGCTCCACTTACCGCGATGGTGACGTGCTCTTTGCCAGCTTCAAGCGCCTCATCATCCCACATGCCCAGAACCCCAAGCCACCAGACAAAATCGCGGCCGCGATAGGCGCGAAATGGGCGGTCGTGTGATCCGACGGAAAGATATACTTTCTTTCCGGTCGCCGCGAGTTCATCGGCGATCTGCACGCCCGATGATCCGGCCCCGATCACCAGAACGCCGCCATCAGGTAACTGATCCGGATTGCGATACGCGCTGGAATGGATTTGGGTGATATTCGGGTCTTGCGGGGCGACGGCTGGGATCACCGGACGCTGGAATGCGCCGGTCGCCGCGACCACGTTATTGGCTTCAAACGTGCCATCCGATGTTTCAATTTGAAAGCCAGCGCGTCCCTCGTTCCTACGGACAGACTTCACCTCGACGCCGGTGCGAATGGGGGCATTGTTCTGTTTGGCGTATGCCACAAGATAATCGGCGACGTCTTCCTTGCCGACAAACGCGTCCGGATCAGCGTCAGTGAACTCCATATTTGGAAAACGGTCATGCCAAGCTGGACCATTGGCAACCAGAGAGTCCCATCTTTCCGAGCGCCAGCGCTCGGCAATCCGGCTGCGTTCCAGAACGAGGTGCGAAACACCATTGTTGGTCAGATGTTCGCTCATAGCGATGCCAGCTTGCCCTGCTCCAACGATCAGGGTGTCTATTTTTTCAATTGCCATACGGCGTGCCTTTCTTTGATTGGTGTTGTTTTGGCCTAGGCCAAGGTTAGCTTCGCGCATTAGTATTTTATCCATGTGGTTTTCAGGGCGGTGTATTTATCAAACGAATGGATCGACAAATCGCGCCCATAGCCCGATTGCTTCATCCCGCCAAACGGCGTCATCGCACTAAGTGCGTCCACCGTGTTGACCGATACCGTGCCGGCATTCAGCGCGTCCGAAACCCCAAGGGCGCGGGACAAATCGGCAGTCCAGACCGACGCCGCCAGCCCATAGACCGTGTCATTGGCCATGGCGATGGCTTCGTCATCGGTGTTGAAGGTTTGCACCGCCAATACGGGGC
>JAFLKA010000287.1 GCA_022712735.1 Marinosulfonomonas sp.
TTACGCCCGCGATGCGATCAACAACGGGGTTGTGCGCCCGATAATTCGGGGACAGGCCACAAAAACAGGGGGTGAAATCAAAGCGTCGGCCTTACAGGTGCATGACGCGTTGGACTGGGTCGAAACCCTGCTGCAAACCGCGCCCTATCTGGCGGGAGACAACATCACGGCTGCAGATGTCGTTTTCATGCCGATTGTTCAGGGCTTGATACGCACCACAAGCAGTCCCGATGCAAAAGCGTTGCTGTTAGGTTTTGACAATTTTGCGCAATCGTATCCGGCAATTTCCATTTGGCTGGGGCGGATCGAAGCGTTGCCTGCTTATGACAAATCCTATCCGCCCCATTGGAAAAATGCTTAGTCCGGGAATGGTAAATACCGCAAGCCTACCGATAGTTAATCGCCGCCCGTGCCTGCTCTTTGAGCCACGCAGCCATCTTCTTATATGGCACAGGGCCATGGCTAATACGGGCGACACCCAGATCTGCCAGCACAGATGCCGACGGCGCGTGGGGTAACGCAAGGATATTCACCGGCAGCGGGCAATCGGCACAGAGCTGTTTGATCAACGCCTCGTCCGTCAGGCCCGGAGCAAAGAAACCATCGCCCCCGACCCCGGCGTAGGCATGCGCACGGGTTAAAGCCTCGTCCAGCAGGTCCGCGTGATCTTCGGGTTTGGCCTTTAGAAACAGATCGGTGCGGGCATTGATAAAGATGTTACTACCCGCCTGATCCGCCCCCTCGCGGGCCGCCGCAACCCGAGCGGTTTGCACCTCGACATCATGCAAACCGTCACCCCCAACGATCTGGTCCTCAAAGTTGAACCCGACAGCCCCTGCCTGAACCACCTGCACAACCGTATCCGTAACCCCTTTGGGGGCGACGCTATAAGCACCCTCGATGTCGGACGACACAGGCAGGTCCACCGCAGCCACGATGCGACGCAAGTTTTCCAGCATCAATTCCAGCGGGATTTTCTCGCCATCGTCAAAGCCCTGCGCAACCGCCACAGGCCAGCTGCCAGTGGCAATCGCCTTGGCGCCAGCGGATTGCACTATCAAAGCGGTGCCCGCATCCCAGACGTTGAACAACACAACGGGGTCGGATTTTACATGTAGCGATTCAAAGGTTTCAGCGTGTGTCATGTCATACTTCTTTCCGGCTTGACGCCATGTCCTGATTTGGGCTGATGCCCTGTTCTGCTGCGGGCTATCGCCCCTTGAAAAATCCACCCAGAATCCCGCGCACGATGCGCTTGCCGGTAGTGCCTTTCAGTTCCTTCAAAATCACATCGCCAATCGCGCCGCTCCAACTGGCATCTTTGCGGGTTTTGCGCGATGTTGAACGCTCGACCCGCGCCCCCGTATAACGCCTGCCAGCCTTATACTCGCGCAGCGCCAGATCGGCCTCTTCCTCGGCACGCTCAGATTTTTCGGCCGCGTTCGCTGCATCATCCGCCCGCTTGCGCAGCATTTCAAACGCCGATTGGCGGTCCAGCTTTATCTCGTATTTTCCGGCCACAGGTGATGCTTCAATCACCGCGCGGCGCTCGGTTGTCGTGATCGGCCCCAGTTGCGAGGATGGTGGCCGGATCAAAGTGCGCTCGACCACACCAGGTACGCCTTTGCGTGCCAGCATCGAGGTCACGGCCTCGCCCACGCCAACCTCGCGGATGGCTTCTTCTGTGGAAAACCGCGGGTTGTCGCGGTAGGTTTCAGCCGCATGCATCAGCTGCTTGCGATCCCGCGCTGTATAGGCCCGCAGCGCGTGTTGCACACGGTTGCCCAACTGGCCCAGAATGTCTTCGGGAATGTCGCGCGGGTTCTGGGTGACAAAATACACCCCGACCCCTTTGGAGCGGATCAGGCGGGCGACTTGCTCTACCTTGTCAATCATCGGTTTGGGCGCACCATCAAACAGCAAGTGCGCTTCGTCAAAGAACAGCACCAGCTTGGGCTTGTCGGGGTCACCGACCTCGGGCAGCTCCTCGAATAATTCACTGAGCAACCAGATCAGGAAAGTCGCGTATAATTTCGGGGCCGCCATCAGGCTGTCTGCGGCCAGAATATTAATCTGCCCGCGCCCATCTGGCGCAACCGTCATCATATCGGCCAGATCCAGCGCCGGTTCACCAAACAGGTTGGCCCCGCCCTGATTTTCCAACACCAGCAAACGGCGCTGGATAGTACCGACCGACGAGCGGGATACATTGCCATAGCGCAAGGACAGCACCTTGCCGTTTTGCCCGACCCAGACCAGCAAAGCCTGCAAGTCCGCAAGGTCCAGCAACGGCAAACCCTGTTCATCCGACACTCGGAACGCGATGTTCAACACGCCCTCTTGGGCCTCTGACAGCTCTAACAGGCGCGAGATCAGCAGCGGGCCCATTTCGGCCACCGTGGTGCAGATCGGGTGGCCGGATTTACCGAACAAATCCCAGAACGTCACCGGAAAGGCATTATAGGCGTAATCGTCAAAGCCGATTTTGGCGGCGCGGCTGGTGAATGCCTCGTGCAGTTTGAATGTATCGGACCCCGCCACTGCCAGCCCTGACAAATCGCCCTTCACATCGGACATGAACACCGGAACACCGGCGGCGGACAGTTCTTCGGCCAGGATTTGCAGGGTCACGGTTTTGCCCGTCCCCGTTGCCCCCGCAATCAATCCGTGGCGGTTGGCGTATTTCAACAGAATTTCTTGTGGCTCTGCGTAACCCTCGCCACCTCCACCGATAAATATCCGATCTTCACTCACTGCGAATTCCCCCGCTTTTGCGTAGTTTTCATTTTTCTTACAGGTGAAAATACAATGTTAATCATTTTACGCCAGTCTAAGATTACGTTCAGACGTTAAGTCCTCTTTCGTCTGGACATACTTCCTCCCTGTTAGACTGGCCGCGCTCTTGTAGTGCGGCCTTTTTTTGTTAAGGCCTGCCCCAAAGGGCAGATCACAATTGATTATAAAAGTTGACCCCTGCGACAAAACGCCGTAGCTTGGCGACAATAATAAGTCGGCCAGTCCGACAGGGAGCACTTCAATAGGAAAAGGGTCTGTTTTCAGACCCTTTTCCTTTTGTTATATTCCCGCCTTGGCAATATTTTGCCCAAAGATAAAAACACCGCTAAAATCCGGCCTGACTCTTCTTTTATGACGTGTTAGACGGCTGTAGACACGACAGCAGATATAATGGAACCAAACATATGTCCTACCTTCAAAAACTTTGCACTCTTGCCTTGATCCTGACTTTTAGCGGCGCGGCGGTTGCACAAGAAACCACAACTGGCACCACCACAACGCCCACCACACAAAGCGAGGCCGAAACAGCCAGCGACGCGGAAACGACGACAGAAACCGATCCGGAAGCGCCTGCTATCGCCACAGAGATCGAAAGATCAATGGGTGTGGATGTTAACGCTGAAAACGGCGTTGGTACCGTCTATGTAAAAGACGAATTTGGCGATTGGGAATTACAGTGCTTCCGTGTGCCCGAAGGGGAAACCGAGCCATGCCAACTGTATCAGTTGTTAAAAGATGAAAATGGCAACGGTGTTGCCGAAGTCAACTTTATCAGCCTTCCCGATGGCCAGCAGGCCGCAGCCGGAGCAACCATTGTGACGCCACTTGAAACGCTGCTGACACAGCAGTTGACGCTGGCAATTGATGGCGGCCCAACCAAGCGTTACCCGTTTACATGGTGCGGCGCCGCGGGCTGTTATTCCCGTATCGGATTTTCAAATGCGGATGTGGCTGCTTTTAAGCGCGGCGCAAGCGCCAAAATTACGGTTGTGCCTGTGGCACAGCCAGATAAGAAAGTAATCGTAACAATGTCGCTGACCGGTTTCACCGCTGGTTATAATGCTGTTTTGGCGGCCAACAAATAATAGAAACCAGTTAATCCAATGCAAAAATGCCGCCCTATTCGGGCGGCATTTTTTATTCAAACGGCTGTATGGGATCATTCTTTGCGCATCCACGCCGCCTTTAGCTCTGCCACCTGTTTGGCAAGCCGCGGCAAGCGGCGCAGCGCTTTTTGCATCTCGACGTGGCTCTCCATTTTTACGGCGGGCGAGCCCAGCAAAATCCGGCCGGCCGGTGCATTGGTAAATATCTTGGTCGCCCCGCCCGCAACCACATCATCGCCGACAAAAATGTTGTCCGACACACCGCATTGCCCTGCCATCACCACGCGGTCTCCAATGCGGGATGAGCCAGCAATACCGACCTGCCCACACAGCAGGCAATCTTCGCCCACTTGGACGTTATGGCCAATATGGACCTGATTATCGAGCTTGGTGCCGCGCCCGATGCGCGTTGCGCGGATGGTGCCCCGATCAATGGTAACATTGGCACCGGTTTCCACATCATCGCCGATTTCAACCGCGCCCAGCGAATGGATACGGGTCCAGCTTTGGGCGCTGGCTTGAACATCCTTGCCCAGATTTTCACGCGCCCTTTCGACGGTGGATTTTTCCGGTGTGACAAATGAAAACCCGTCCGATCCAATCACCCCGCCGGGATGCGCAATGAAACGATCACCAATCAGCACACGCGCCCCGATCCTGACCCCCTGAAGCAGCAGCGCGTCATCACCGATCGCGGCCCCTTCGGCCACGCTGACGTGACTGGCAATCCGCGCCCTCGCGCCAATAACAGCGCCGCGTCCGATCACCACAAAGGGGCCAATTGCTGCTCCCTCGCCGATCAAAGCGTCATCATGGATAATCGCCGTTGTGTGGATGCCCGCCTCGATCTCGGGTCCCGGGTCCATCAGCGCGGTTAGCCCCGACATGGCATAGCGCGGGCGCGGCACAAAAATCGCGGCCTTCAACCCCAGCGCCTGCCAATCCGCCCCATCCCACAGGATCGCGGCGCGGGCCTGTCCCACGGCCAAACCATCGGCATATTTAGCATCCATTGCCAAGGCCAGATCATCCGTCCCTGCACTCGCCGGTTCGGACGCGCCATTGATCAAGACGTCAACAGCGCCGACGGCTTTTGCCCCCAGCGCTGTTGCTATTTCTGAAACTGTATAGCCCATCATGGCCCCCAACATTTTTAGCGCATTGCGTTCAACCAGAAACACAATTCACTTTGTTGGGTCGGTTTTACCCGCCAATCGAGCGCAGCACCACCCCGGCCTTGGTCAGGGCGTTGAATATCTTGGCGTCCCGTCCGTAAACGTCACGACGATACTCCATCCCGCCCTTTGGTTTGCTGATCGCGGTGCGGTAAACCAGATGCACTGGTACCGGTTCCTTTAGATCAACCCGCGTTTCACGGCCGGTCTTTAGCTTGGCCTGAAAGAATTCCTGCGGGTTGGCCATTTGTTTGGCCAGCAACGCATAGGCAAAATCAAACGGTTGTTGCAGCCGAATACAGCCGTGGCTGAATGCGCGCACATTGCGGGCAAACAGGTTTTTAGACGGTGTGTCATGCAGGTAGATATTATATTTATTCGGGAACATGAATTTCACCAGACCCAGCGCATTACCACGGCTTGGTGGTTGCTTCATGTTATAGGGAAACGTTTGTGCATTATATTGTGCAAAATCCACCGAACTGCGGCTCACCGTGCGGCCACGCGAATCGACAATGCGCAAATGGCTCACCGCATTTGGATTGCGTTTTAGCAGCGGCAGGTATTCCTTGGTGGTGATTGACCGTGGCACATTCCATGTTGGATTGATGATCATGAATTCTATCACATCGGAGAATTCCGGCGTGCGACGGTCGCCTACGTTTTTACCCACAACTGAACGGGTCACGAATGTCACCTTGCCGTTGTCGATAATTTTCGCGGTAAAATCGGTCAGGTTAACCAGCACATGGCGCTTACCACGGGGCTGATTGAACCAGCGTTCCCGCTCCATCGCAACGATGATCGATTGCAGGCGATATTGCGCGGATTTATTGATCTCGGAGATCGTGCTTTTGCCGGCTACTCCGTCTGTTGGCAGACCGTGGTCCAGTTGAAACAGCTGCACCGCTTTTTGCATTTTCGCATCATAGGTTTGCGAGGCCGAGCGTTTCAGATACCCCATCGCAATCAAACGCTTGCGCAGGGCAACCACATGGCCGCCACCGGCGCCAACCTTGAGCGATGCGACCCCGACCTTTGGCCCGAACCCACCGCGCCCAAGCAGTTTTTCAAGCCGCAGTTTTTCCTTCATCAGCCTTATATATTCCGGCGTCGACGGGGCCAGCTTTTTCAGAAATCCGCTGGGCGAGCTTTTCTCGAACGCGATCAATGTTTGCAAGCGGTTCCAGCGCCGGACTTCGCGCACCATACCGCTGTCAATTTTGCGCGGGTTCACAACGCCTGAACGGATGTCGCCAGCATATTGCAGGAATCTGCGGCTCATCTCGACTTCCATACGGCCACGGTCACGACCCGTGCGCGAGGCTTTCAGGCTGG
>JAFLKA010000011.1 GCA_022712735.1 Marinosulfonomonas sp.
TTCTTTCAACGTCGCGCTCGACCAGTCGGGTTGAACTGCTGTTGGCCGGTGTGGACGCTTCGGTGCCGCCGTCCTTTGGCTTGAATGGATTGAAAGACTTGCCGTTTTCACACCCTGCCAGGGTGATCGCAACACTCGTCAAAAGGGACAACCGCCCGATTTTCGTCCAAGCCCCGAAATTTGTCTGCGTCATGCCTTACCCTCTTTTGTATCGGCGTTGTCTCTGCAACGCTCTTCGCCGGTTTTTCGGCTCAACTGCTCAAATTTTGGCGCCGCTGTGCGCTGCGCTTTTAGGGCATAGTAGCGATACAGTTGATTCATGGGAAGGGCGCATGGTGATGTCGGCGAAATTCCCCGCCATTTCGGTGCTTTTAGAATCACAATTACCACGCTATTGCTGCCCATGTCGGAGGAGTGGCAGAGTGGTCGAATGCACCGGTCTTGAAAACCGACGAGGGTGAAAGTCCTCCCAGGGTTCGAATCCCTGCTCCTCCGCCACCTAATTAATCTGGCGATTTCAGAAACTTAAGTGGGTTTAGAATCCTTCTATTGGAACTCTTATTGTACAAGCTGCACCTGCTAACGGCTAAGAGGTTGCGGTTTTGTAGTTGTTTCGTTGAGAATAGATAAGGCCAGAGGCGCAATTCTGAAATATAAGGCGGTAAAGTCTCGCATCACTTGGGCGGAACGCCTGTGTTTGCAATTCTCTTGGGGAAGTAATACGGAGGTTGTCGGCCAAAATATTTTGGCAATTTGGTTTCCCGCTCACTCATTCGGATCAAGGTGCGTGCCACGGTTTCACCGTATCGGATATTAGCTCCAATTCGCCACTGGCAGCGGTGTTATCCCATGCGAAATTGTCGGACAGGACGGAAAGCAGTTCCGGTTTATAGGCCGTGTCGGCAATTATCAAGATTGTCGCCCTTGGTCTCAAGGACTGTTATCTGGCGAGAGCCGTTGTTTTCTGTCGTCGCAAAGATAAAATCAGGATAAATCCACGACCGCTTCCACCCTTGTAAGCCGTATTGCGCACGGGCAACATTTCTGTGCCACCAACCGTGGCTGTTCTCGCAGTCTGGCACCAGAGTGTCCAGGTTTGGGCTGGGGGTCGCCACCGCTTAGCGGCGGGTTATGCCGTGTTTGACGAAGCCGGAACGCCTAACATTCGTTGGGGTCGGTGATGGTGTCGAAGGCGCTTCCCCCGGAAGGGTGGAAGATGAAATCCTGATTGATTGGGACGCGGGTAATCGCATTTCTGCGTAGCGTATCATCGGCGCAAAGGCTGTAGTCGGCCACTTCGCACAGGAAGGTTGAACGGATTTCGTAAAAGCCAGAGTGAACATTTGTAACCGGATTTCGGATTTCACGCGGGGTGTGATCCCCTGATACGGTGACTTTGTAATACATCAGCAGTTCATCCCGGTTGACCTTGCCAACAATGTCGAGGCTGTTTGAACCACTCCGCTCGACCCGGGTTTTATGTCTGCCGTTCGCCAGTGCGGTGATGGGGTAGAGATTTTTTTCCTGATCGCCGGGTCCGCCAATATCTGCGTTCAACAAATGCCCCCGGATGAAATGCTGAGAGTCTTTCTTGGTTTGCCTAACGCCGCCGACCTTGAAACAGCCAACCCTTGGAAACCCCGGATTTCCGTAAAGGCTTCCCTGAACAGATGGCTCTGATCCTCCTGCGATGGACTTTTCCAGGAATTCAGCTTCCATGGCCACCCCCACCGTTTCTGACCCACCGCCGGGGATCGAGATTGATCTGGTTGTCCATCGCGGAGTGCGCTCGCCAATGGTTTTGAGGCGCTGACCATCCAGATCCTTGGCAGGCACATCGCATGTCACATCGGACGGACCATCGTCATCATCATCGCCGTTGTCGTCATCATTATCGCGCAGACAAGGAAACAGGAGTTTGGGAGCGGCGGGCAGGGGATTGGGCACCGAGGGGCGACTGATGTCGCGGCCCGTTCCCTGCGGGAAAATTTCTTCGAGCATGCCATCGAGGATATTGACAGCTGAGACAAGATTGAAATTTGGCATCTGCCCCACCGTGAAGGGGTCAAAGCCAATCTCCATATCCCAGCAATAGTCGATCTCTTTTTTGGCCAGTTCCCATTCCTTGCCCCAGACGTTGAAAGACAGAAGGTAGAAATCAAGCGCTGCGTCCAGTTTGGCAGAGAGATTCAGGCAGGTCTTGAAAGAGGCACTCGGCAGCACGGTGAGCTGGCCATTTGCGCAGAAAAGTTCGACGCTAGCTGTCAGCGAGGAGGGCAGTTGCGCGGCGATACCCGCACTGAGCGAGCCGCGTATTGTGATCCAATTGAGAAAGCACAACGGATCAGAGAGGAACCCTTCGAGGGTTGCGGTGATCACAGCTGATGCCCCCACATTGGCAAAGAGCGTCATATCTGCGGTGCCGGTATAGGTTTTTGTGGCTGGATCATAATCCAGGCAGGCGTTTACCAGGTTGATTGGGCCCAGTTCAGCAAAGGCGCTGGCAGCGGCTCTGGCATCAGCATTCACCCCGTACCAGAGCCGCCCGATATAAGGCATCGGGACATAGCCGGTGACCAGATTGTCATTAAAGAATTCTTCCTCCCAGGTGTGTTCGGCGTCGACACCGGGCCAAAGCTCACGATCAGTCAGGCAGGTTTGCTGGATCTCGCCGCCGCCTTCTTGCTCCACCGTTTCGGGACAGGGGCCGAGGCAGCCATCGGTGACGTAGGTGTAGTCGGCATATCGCAGGCGTCTGCGATCCTGAGGTCCGCCTCCGCCAGCCCAACGGACGGAGGTTTGGAATCCGTATGTGCAAACGGAATCCAGATCGCAGGCACGAAACATCGGGCCGATGAAGTGACCGCCAAAGCCCCAGAAGCTTTCGGCGGCCATGTCATAGCAGGCATCATGATCGCGGCAGCCCTGACTGGTGCCGCAAGTGTCGTAATTGACATAGGTGTGCCAGACGTGGCTATCGCCCCGGTTCTCGCAGACCACCAGATCATGTGGGTTATTATCGCAGGCTCCTTCGGCGCAATCCACACCGCAGGTCCCCCGGCAGATTGCGCCGCTTTTAATACCCGGGTCGCGCTGGTAAATGCCGTTTTCAGGTCCGGCCAAGATTGGATAGTCATGCTGCTTACCTGCCCAGTTATAACCGGCATGGCCGGGCAGTAATTCATGCTCATTCAGGAACTCGCAGAGCCAACAATCATCCTCCATACGCGAGTCGTCAAAGGCGAAGCTCAGATCATCAAGCGGGTTCGTCCCCAGCGCTTTGGCGGAGGCGGCAAAACTAAAGGACAGACCACTGCGGCCCACTGAAGCGGCGGCGCGCAAACTCAGGTTGGTGGCGATCTCGGCGCTGTAACTGTCAAGTGGCCATCCCAAACGACAGAGGTCTTGGCCCACTACGCTGACAGCGCCATAGAGTCCGTAGGACAAATCTAGCCCGTAGCGCACATCTTGGCTTAAATCCACGGCGCCAGACGCGCCGCCAAGGCTTGTGGTGGCCATAAACTTCGTATCCAGTGTACTGCGGTTTTGCAGCATGAACTCCATTGCGCCGCCCACCGCCAGACCAGCAATCGGAACGACCAATATGATGGGCGGGTCCGGCCAGGCAATGATGGCCACCATGTCAGCCCGGAACCCCAGATCCGCACCAATCTGCATCATCGACGAGGTTGTCACCGACATGGCCCCGGCGATCGAGGCGCTGGCGGTCAGTGGGTTGATGCGGATCTGGCCGGGTCCGAAGGAGCACTCCTCCAGCCGGAATCCTATACCGGGGTCGAGATTGAGTTCGACACCCACCATTCCAGCGAGAGTCACAACGCCGACGGTAAAGAACGGAATCGGCGGCCCCAGCGGGAAATACAAAGTGGGGTCGATCCCCAGATCGCTAAGCCGAAGCGAAAAGCCGATTTCAGGGCAGGGGTCAAACTCTTCGAAATCGATGACCAGCGTGGTGCCGTCGATGCTGATATCGACACCGAGGCTTTCGGCGAGAGCGACGGCGGTTTGGTATATCTCGGAGCCGAAATCAATCACGCTTTCGGCAGCGTCCACGGCGAGTTCGCGCGCGTCATCGCCAAAGAGCATGCCCCCAATGATGCCGCCCGCTGCATAGGTGCCGACTTCGGCCACATCGCCCACAGCATCACGCCATCCGTAACGGCTGATCGGGGCGGCCCCCGAGGTCAGCGCAGGCAAAGGTGTGCCCGAGGTAGCAGCAGAGGCGGCACGGTTGGCCTGTGCCTCGTGGCGGTCGCCGGGTTGGCTGATGCGGGTGCTGTCATTTTGCGGTGCGCCGGATTGCTGGACCGTGTGGGCCAGTTCATGCGCCAGAAGAAAGCGCCCGCTGTCCGTACCGGCCTGGTATTGGCCCCGGTTAAAGGCAATGTGATTGCCCACTGTATAAAGGATCCATCTCCGCCAGTCTTTGCAAAGGGTTGATAGGTGCCGGAGGGGCCGTATCTATGTTGGTCTGTGCGCTGGGCCTGATCTGTGGAGGCCCCATGTCTGGGGTGTCGTGAGCAGGTGCTGCATGGGCCTCGGCCCGGCGCGGGGGCGGGGGCGGTGAGAGGTCTGGAGCCACATCCCTGCGCGATGGGGCAGGTGGCTTGGTACGCGCTGGGGCTGTGCTCTGGGGGGCGGGGTCGCTTGCGGGCTGAGAGCTGAACGGGTCCACAAGACCCGGAAATATTGCCAATCTCTGATCCGCAGCCATGACTGGAGAGCTGATCATCGTGCTGGGCGCCACAGGTACGTTTGGTGCTGTCCCGAGGGGGGCTGCCGAGTCAAAGAGGCGTTGAATGTAGTTCATGACGCTCGCCGCAGTGGTAGCGATGCAGCCTCCCGTTCGGCGATCAGCAGCCGTGCGAAGTTTTGACGGTCTTGCCGTGTGAGGCTAAGAACTTCGGTCAGGCCCCAATGATAAGCGCTGGCAATCAGATGCACCTCGCGCATCAAAAAGCCGCGATCACGCGACATGGCGGCCTCAAGAAACCGCTGGATCGAAAAAGGTACAGCTTGAGTGGCCTCACATTCCGGGCAAGTGCCAGTGAGGTCCAGCTCCAACGCTGGATCGGCGGCCTCAATGGCTGCGGCGGCTTGAGCTTCATCGGGCACAGGGCCATGCAGCGTCAGCCCGCTCAGGAAGTCCTCGGACGGACCCTCCAGATCGCTTTGGCGGGGCAGACGCAGGCGCGTGGCGTCAAGGGTCAGCGCGGGC
Source organism: Marinosulfonomonas sp. (assembly GCA_022712735.1). The sequence continues at coordinate 5,240 of JAFLKA010000011.1, forward strand.
GGGTCGCCTTCGGCGCGGCCATCGGGCCTGCGGCTGTCTTGCAGGGCGCCCAGATCAAAACGGATTTCATATTTGGCCTGACAGGCCGAGCAAAGAGCATCGGCGCGAACATCCGTGCCGTAAAGCTGCGCATATAGTCCGGCAATCGCGCGGTCTCTGTCGCCAATGGTCAGCCCGTCGAGCGCGGCACCATGCACGCGCTTATCGCCGGGCAGGGCAAGCCGCCGCAACAATGCCATAGCAGTTGTGGCCCGAGCTTCATCTTGCCCTGTGAGCGGTGCAAGGCTCAGAGAGCGCGCCCCGCCAGTGCCGAATGTGAGGAGGATTTCACCATCCATCGCCGTCTCAGAATTCAGCGGCTTCGACAACCGCTTCGTCCAGCTCCCAGCCTTCGTTCTGCAAGGTCAGAGATTGTATCGCGACAGCATTGTCATTGGCCGAAAGTTCGGGCAGCGCTGTGTAGGCCGATGGCCAACAACGATAGACCTTGTAGGACCGCACCGGCACGCCTTGCAGGTTCATCAGTGTCACCAAAAGATCCTTGCGGAAATTGGCAAGGCTGACACCCCCCAGACCTTCGGGGCTGTAAACCTCGTTTGCCCAATCCTGAAAGACGGGATCAAAGGTTACCCCGCGTTCCAGAACGATAGGCTCGTGGCTGGTCAGTCCCGGGCTATGATACTGATGGCTGATCGCATTGCCGGGTCGGTGGCTGACCACCTCGGTTGACCGCGCAAGCGCGCCCACCTTGCTGACTCCGGCAACCACGTTGCCGTCCATAACCACTTGGAAAAGAAAGGTGCGATATGGATCATATCGCTCTGTGTTGACTGAAAATTCGGCCATTCCGTTGTCCCTTTTTGCTTAAACTTGAACCTGCCCGGCCAATTGCCGAACGGTTAGAACCACGAACTCTGCCGGGCGCAGAGGTGCGAAAGCCACAATCACATTGACCCGGCCCAGATTGATGTCGTTCTGTGTGGTGGTGCTTGCGTCACACCGCACCTCGTAGGCGTCCGACGCCTTGGACCCCTGAAACGCGCCCTGTCGGAAGAGGTTTTGCATAAACGCTCCGGCCGCCAGCCTGATCTGCGCCCAGAGCGGCTCGTCATTGGGTTCAAACACCGCGAATTGCAGCCCGCGATAGAGGCTCTCCTCGATGAACAGAGCTGTGCGGCGCACGGGAATTTGATTGTAATCGCTTTCGCCAGAATTATCGAAACCCGCCATGGTCCGCGACCCCCAGACTACGGCGCCGCTGAAAAACCGCCTGAGTGTGTTGATCGCCTGCGGGTTCGTGACGCCGTTCTCAACGTCCGAGACCAGATATTCCAGTCCGGTCGCGCCAAGGATTGACGCCTCTAACCCAGCGGGCGCTTTCCACACCCCCCGGCGTGTATCTGTACGTGACATGATCCCAGCGACCGTCCCGGCAGGATCAATGGGATGCAGGGTCGAGGCCACCTCAATGCGGGGCCAGTAGAGGCCCGCATGATCCGTCACAGCGCCAAGGCGCATGTCTTCAATCCCGCCATTGGCATCGTCAACATTTTCCCACTCAGAGGGAGGGTCGACGATCAGAAAGGCGCGCTCGCGCTGGCAAAAAGCACTGGCCGCACCCCACAGCAGGGCGCGTTGCGGGTCCGTTTGCTCGTGGCCGCGTGGCAATGTCAGCAGGTTGAAGATATCGACCTCGGATGTGACGGTGCTGAACACGTCATTGTATTGCGTCAGGTCGGGCACGCCGCCATTGTTCCCGGCTGCTCCGGGATTTTGGAACGTACCTGTGCCACTGGCCCCAAGCGCATAGGCCTGAGCATTGGCCGCCCGCGCCGCAAGGGCCATGCCGTTCGCGCCGCCTATATCATAGCCACCGGCCGAGGTGAGCGTGGCGGTCGTGCCGGTGTTGGATGTGCCAAAATTGGGCGTCAGGGTGATACGATATCCGGCACGCCGGACCGTCCAGCCCTGACCTAGTCCCGCAGCGAGCGATGCCACAATTGTGTCCAGATGCGTGGCGGTGTTGCGCAGCGATCCGACGCCGACGCCACTGACATCCCCTTCGAGGAAGCTTGCCCCGGCGCCACTGAAAGCAGGCGCGGCGACCGAGACGATCGCGGGGTTACCGGTGCCGTCAGTAAAGGTCCAGATGGTGAAATTGGCACGGGCCTCTTCGGCAAAGGTCACCAATCGGGACAGGTCGGAATTTTGGGCAAAGGTGTTGTTGGTGCTGGTGTGGATCGCGGTG
>JAFLKA010000278.1 GCA_022712735.1 Marinosulfonomonas sp.
GCTTGGTTCGGTCCGGATCACGGCGTCGATATCCTTGAAAATGGCCCGCATTTCGGCGTCACTTTCGGGGCTTTCACAGACCACCACCAGGTTGGTTGTATTGGATGAGGCCCGCACCAGACCCCATGCGCCATTGTCCAGAATGACACGCGCACCGTTCACTGTGACGATCTGGGCAATCTTGCGCCCTGCTATGGTGCCGCCGTCTTTATGGAGTTGCACCAGCTTGGCCACCAGGCGTTCCAGCACGTTGTATTTTTCGGTGTCCGAACAATAGGGCGACATGGTGGGGGTGGCGAATGTTTCAGGCAAGGCGCGGCGCAGGTCGGACATGGATTTATCCGGATTGCGATCCAGCAGTTTGCAGATTTCAACTGCCACCCGCATACCGCAATCATAACCACGGCCAATCGGTTCAGCCAGGAAATAATGGCCGGATTTCTCAAACCCCGCCAGCGCGCCAATTTCCTTGACCCGTCGCTTCATGTGGCTATGGCCGGTTTTCCAGTAATCGGCTTTGGCACCGTATTTTTGCAATTCGGGGTCGGACGCAAACAGGCCGGTGGATTTCACATCGGCAACGAAGGTCGAGTTCGGATACAGCTTCGCATAATCCCGCGCCATGATGACGCCAACCTTGTCGGCAAAGATTTCCTCGCCGGTGTCGTCAACCACGCCGCAGCGATCCCCGTCGCCATCAAACCCAAGCGCAAGGTCGGCACCGGATGCTGTGACTGATGCAGACATATCATGCAGCATTTCCATTGCTTCGGGGTTTGGGTTGTAATGCGGGAATGTGTAGTCCAGCTCATTATGGGAGGGCACAACTTCAACACCGATGCGTTTGAATATCTCGGGCGCAAAAGCAGAGGCAGTTCCGTTCCCCGTGGCGCAAACCACCTTCAACTTGCGCCTCATTTTGAAGTCGCCAACCAGATCGTCGATGTAGGCGTCCATAACCCCGTCAACATATTCGTATTTGCCACCGTCATGCGCCAAGCCGTGTCCGCCCAGCACGATATCGCGCAATTCGTTCATTTCATCGGGGCCGTGGGTCAGCGGGCGCTCAAACCCCATTTTGACGCCGGTCCAGCCGTTTGGATTGTGGCTGGCGGTGACCATTGCCACAGCGGGCGCATCCAGATGGAACTGGGCGAAATAGGCCATCGGTGACAGGGCAGGGCCGATGTCTTTGACGTGGATACCGGCCTGCATCAGCCCCAGCATCAGCGCATTTTTGATTGATAGGGAATAATCGCGGTAGTCATTGCCAACAGCGATCACTGGTTCGATCCCGCGCTGGCGCATTTGTGTGCCCAAACCCAGACCAAGGGCCGTGATGCCTGCCAGATTAATGTCGTCAGGGTATTTCCACCGCGCGTCATATTCACGAAATCCGGTGGGGGTGATCATCGGATCACGCAGAAATTCCCAAGTGTTTTCGCGGACCTGCTGGATTGGTTTCTTCACGGTTATATCTCGCTATTGGTTATGATTTTCGGGTCTTACGCTGATACTTGTTCGCGTAAGATCGAAGCGGTCAATGACATCATCAGATAGGCCCCGGCAAAGATCAGGAACGCCAGAATGGTGTTCTCGAATTTGCGCGGATAAGTGGCCTCGTCCGGTGGTGTCGGGCTAACCCCGAGCGACAGGTAACGGGTCTGGCGGTTCGCTTCGACCCGGGCTGTGTCCTTTTGTTGCAGGGCCTGTTGCATCATCATGGTCCGTGTCTCGAGGTTGATCTGTGCGATGGCCAGTTTTGCACTTGTATCTGCAATGGATTCGGACCCTTCGGAGCCCACGGTCAATTGCGTTCTTAGCCCCGCAATCGCGTCTGCGCGGGCTACGATCCTGCGTTCAAGCTGCTTCACTTTGGCAATGTTCGGGCGCGTGTTGGAATTCAACTCGACCATCGTCAGTTTGTCTTGTGTTTGGAACACTTCCAGTTCCTGAATCTGGCCGGTCAAAATGCCAACTTCTACGTCCACGCTCAGAATGCTGGACGCTTTTTGCAACCTCAGTACCTCTTGCTGTGCGGCCAGCATCGAGGCTTCGGCCTGAATAAAGATTTCGTCAGCGCCCTTCATCTGGTCGTCGCGCAGGCGGGCTGTCATGTGGTCAACCTGATCTTCCGCATATGAAATCAGGGCGTTGGAATAGGTCGCACTAACCTGCGGGTCGGCGGCAATGACTTCCATTTTGATGATGCCCTCGGTCGGGTCATAACTGATATTGACGCGGCGCTGGTACAGTTTGTATGCCTTCTCGTTGCTTGCGTCCTCGTCAAGACGTTGAATTGAATCAATCCAGTCTTGGGAAAAATGTGTCTTGAAGCTGTGGTCAGTGTTCAGGCGCAGCATTGCCTCGCGCGATTGCAGATAGCTTTGCACTGCAATGGAATCTTGCGAGGTTGCAAGCCCGGTGCCGCCAAACAGGCTACCAAGCCCACCACCGCCAGACTGGGAATCTGCCTTCTGGATGACAAACTGGGATTTGGTCGCATACATCGGGGTGGCGATTACATAGTAGTAATAGCCAACCATAAGCGTGGGTAAAACAACGAAAAAGGCCAGCCGCGACAAAAGCAGCGCAAGTTTTCTGCGTCGCCGTTTGGCAATATCGCGCTGGATAGCAATGATTTCTTTGGCGCGGACGCCTGCCGTGTCCACCTCGGTTGATGGCAGGTTGGTCTGGCCGGTCGGGATGGTTTGGGGCAACTGCGGCTGGGTTTCCTGCGGCGTCCCATCGGCAACAACCAGTTCCAGCATGTTGGCCCGTTGAAACGGATCAACGCCTTTGGCACGCAATAGGCGGACCGCGTCAAAATCGGATGTCGGTGCCAGCCCGTATTTCTGCGCTACACGCCGCGCCATGCGCAATTGGCGCCCAGTCAAACCTTCTTTGCGGATGTCGTCGATGCTCTGCTCGGTCGCGACTTCGCGGGTGTCGGAAACATCACCACCTACAATAGCCCGAGTGCCCTGCGCTGTGGCAGTCTCAGTCTCAGTCTCAGTCGCGGCCTCGGGAGCAGCACTGAGGGATCCGCTGCGGCGGATGCGATATTTTTTGGCTCTAGGCTTCGTAGTCATAAAGTTGCTTTGCCTCTTCCAAAGTGTTGAACATATGCAGTTTACCGTCCCGTAGCACCGCTGCCGAGCGACAGAACTGCTCCAGCACTTCGGGTTTATGCGAAACGATCAGCACGGTTGTGGTTTCCAGCCGTTCCCGCAAGATATCACCTGCTTTTTTATTGAATTCCGTGTCGGTTGTCGACGGCATCCCTTCGTCGATCAAATACAGGTCGAAATCCAGCGCCAACATCAGTGAAAAACTGAACCGAGATCGCATCCCCTGACTATAGGTGCCGACCGGCATATCAAAGTATTCCTCAAGCCCGCACAGCCAACGGCAGAAAGCCTCGATGTAATCCGGATCCAGCCCGTAAAGCCTCGCGATATAACGCGAATTTTCCATAGCTGACAGTTTACTGATCACGCCGCCCATAAAACCCAGTGGGAATGAAACGCGGCAGGTTTTGATGATTTGGCCCTCATCCGGTTTTTCCAGCCCCGCCATCATATTGATAATCGTGGTTTTGCCGGTGCCATTTTTGGCCAGAATGCCGATGGAATTGCCCAGTTCCACGCGAAAAGAGGCGCGATCAAGGATAACCTTGCGCTGCGTTCCTGTCCAAAAGGACTTACTTACATTTATAAACTCGAGCATATTTTGCCCCGGCTCTGCCTCTAGTTGCCGTTACCCTTATCGGGTTTTGGTTAATAGCCACTGTATTGCGACTTTACGGCATTATTATGTCCCAGATGCTGTTGGAACTCCATTGGTGAATGGCTAATTATGGTGAATTTGGCGATATTATTTCTAATTAGTAAACAATACCGCCAAAAATCAGGCTGCGTTTGGTCTTTGTTTCCGATTCGGCAACGATCAGCCGAAGAAGCTAACGATCAGCGTTGCCCCCAACAATACCGAAATCCAGATCACCATTGATCCGGTTGGCCATGCGCGGGCCATGCGCCCTTCGGGGCCGTGCGAATGGTGTAGGCCTGCGATGATGTTCTTTATCCGTGTGCCCAGAAACGCCAGTGTGCCGTTCCAGATTGCACCAACCACGCTCGCGACACGGCGGATCATGCGCGGCAGCAACCACCGGTAAGTCCAGTCTGTATCCAGATTGACCGCACGCAGTTCGGGCGGATGGATGCCGGTGCGCATCAGGATGCCAAAGGCCAGCAGCGCGAACAGCAGAAGTTGTAGTTGCCCAACCACGTGGCTGGTGGTGTAGGGGGTGAAATCGACCTCGTAGGGCAG
>JAFLKA010000216.1 GCA_022712735.1 Marinosulfonomonas sp.
AAGTCCAAAACCTTACCTATGGTCAACTTTACAGCCTCAACCCTCAAGCACGGTGGCCCACGCATCCGCTGCATTGACCCAGACCGGATGTCCTGCCTGCAATTGCAGTGCCTCGCATTCGGCAGCGGTCCGGTAAATGACGATGCGCCACCCCGTCCCCTCCAGAACCAGCCGGTATGTGTCCGGTTGATCCTCTGATATCGACGCAACCGTTGCAGGCAGACTGATTAATGCCGTGCTGGCCCCCGGATCCTGTTTGCACAGAACCACGCCCGCCTCGTTAATCCTGATATTACAACGTGCACCCGCCACACCAGATACCGGAATGCGGCTTGGCTGATCGCCGACAAACAACACCAGCTGTCCGTCGCTCATTTCCTGCACAACGCCCGACACCGTCGTTTCGCAACGGATTAGTCCGGTCAGCTGCCCATCCTCAATCCGCATGATATGATCCGCAAGCATCGCGGTTTCGCGCCGCTCGTGGCTGACATAAATTGCGGGACACCCCGTCGCCTGCACCGCCCGCGCGATATAGGGCAGGATCTCATCCTTGCGGGCCTGATCCAATCCCGACATCGGCTCGTCCATCAGCAACAGTTGCGGGTCCATCGCCAAAGCACGGCCAATGGCCACGCGCTGGGTCTCGCCGCCTGACAAGGCGCCAATGCGCCGCGCCAGCAGACCGGACAGGTCCAACGCTTTGATCACCCGTTCCAGAACCTCGGGCGCGGCCCCTGCCCGTTTGTGGCCATATCCAAGGTTCTGCGCCACATCCAGATGCCGAAACAGCCGCGTGTCCTGAAACACATAACCGATCCGGCGATCCTGTGGCGGCACCGATCCCGCCGCCGACAACCAGTCGGTCGCCCCGAAACGGATCACACCCTTGGCCCGCGTTTCCAGCCCGGCAATAGCCCGCAGCAATGTGGTCTTGCCACTGCCACTCGCGCCTTCCAGCGCGGTGATGCCAACCAGCGGGATATCCGCCTTGGCGCTCAGCGCATAGCCATCAAGCGTGAGCGCTATATCCAGATGCAGCGTATCGGTCATTGCCCGCCCCGCCGTTTGCTGCGGTCCTTGCTGTTCATCACATAGACGAACACCAGCACCAGAAACGAAAATACCAACAATCCCGCCGACAAGCGGTGTGCGGTGGTGTAATCCAGCGTTTCAACCGCATTGAACACCTCGATCGAGATCAGCCGCGTTTTACCGGGGATATTGCCACCCACCATCAGCACCACGCCGAATTCGCCCAGCGTGTGGGCAAAGCTCAGCACCATCGCCGTCAGGAACCCGCGCCGTGACAGCGGCACCACAACGCTGCGGAACGCATCCCATGGTCCAGCACCCAATGTCGTTGCCGCTTCCAGCACGCCCTTGCCGACCGACTGGAACGCGGTTTGCAGCGGCTGCACCGCAAAGGGCAGCGAATAGAGTACTGATGCGATCAGCAGGCCGATGAATGAAAATGCCAATGTGTCGCCGGTCAGGCGAAGCCATGCTGCCCCCAGCGCCATATCGGGGCTCATCAATACCAGCAGGTAGAACCCCAGAACGGTTGGCGGCAACACCAGCGGCAGAGCCACCAATGCCTCGATCAACGGGCGGATACGGTTGCGGGTGCGGGTCAGCCACCACGCCAGCGGTGTTGCGATCAACAGCAGGATCAGCATGGTCAGGCCGGCCAGTTGCACCGACAGCCAGATGGCGGGCCAAACGCTCATTCCGGCACCCCGTAACCGGATGTCAGCAGGATTTTCATCACCGCATCGCTGGACAGGTGGTCATAAAACGCCCGTGCCGCCGCGTTGCCATCCGCATAGGCCAGCAATCCGGCCTCTTGCACAATCGGCGCGTAATAGCTGGCGGGAATATCCAGCCAGTCGCCATCCATTGCCACCGCTTGTGATAGCGCAACAAAACCGATCTGGGCATTGCCGGTTTTGACAAAACCAAAGGTCTGGCCGATGTTTGCCCCCAGCACCGCTTTTTTGCCGACCACGCCCGCCAGTTCCAACCGCGCCAGAACCTCGGCTGCGGCGCGGCCATAGGGGGCCAATGCGGGGTCGGCCATGGCAAAATGGCGGATGTTGGTGCGGGCCAGGCTGGTCTTTATATCTGCGCCCAAAATGCCTGCGTCCCGCGCATATAAAACCAGTGCGCCCAAGGCATAGGGTTTGTGGGTTCCATCCAGCAGCTTGTCTGCCTCGGCCAGTAGAAAAACCCGCTCCTGATCGGCTGACAGAAACACATCATAAGGCGCGCCTTTGGTGATCTGGGCGTATAATGTGCCGGTAGAGCCGTTGACGATGCGAACCTTGTGGCCGGTTTGCGCCTCGAACCCGTCCGCGATTTTCTGCACCGCTGTCAGGAAATTCGAGGCCACGGCCACCGTCACTTCGCCCGCCAATGCGCCGCCCGACAAGGCCAGCCACAGCAGCACCATTCGCAGCATCGTCACGGGATGGGTGAAATTTTCCATGCGGTCTAACAACCCGTTATTTCACCGTTTTGCAAGAACCGAGGCTGGATAAGGGAAACTGTCGCAGGGCGAAAACCATCCGCCC
>JAFLKA010000222.1 GCA_022712735.1 Marinosulfonomonas sp.
GCTACTTGTTGTGAGTTCAATGGGTGGTCGCAACACTTTATTCTTTTTTTGAAAGATGGAGTGTTAAACATGAAGTATCGTCAACGTACATTTTACACTGATAAGCAGAAGTCAGAGATGTGGGACCGATGGCAGCGTGGCGAGTCGATGAGTTCGATTGGGCGTCGATTTGATCGTGCGTCATCGTCGGTATTTCCGCATCTTGCCGTGACTGGGGGCATCCGGCCACCGGACCGCACGAGGTCCCATTTTGCATTGACCATGATTGAGCGCGAAGAGATTTCCCGTGGTCTCGCAGCCAAGCGCTCATTTCGCTCCATTGCACGGATATTAAGACGGTCGCCCTCGACAATCAGCCGAGAGATTGGTCGCAACGGTGGACGACAGGCCTATCGCGCAGCATCTTCAGACCAGCGTGCTTGGGACTGCGCAAAGCGGCCTAAATCTTGTAAGCTCTCATTCAACGCGCCTTTGTGCCAATGGATATCCCGGAAGCTGCGTTTGAAGTGGTCTCCGGAGCAGATCGCTGGTTGGCTCAAACGGGAGCATCCTAACGAAGAGCAAAACCGCGTGTCGCACGAAACGATCTACCGCAGCCTCTATGTTCAAACCCGTGGGGTATTGAAGAAGGAATTACAGGAATGCCTGCGTAGCCCGCGCGCTATCAGGCGGTCCAGGCACGCCACGCAAAAGGGCCTTAAGTTGCGCAAAATCAAAGATGCAATTTCGATTAGTGAACGCCCAGCTGAGGTCGAGGATCGCGCTGTTCCAGGCCATTGGGAGGGCGATTTGATTGTGGGGTCGAACAACAGCTACATCGCCACGCTTGTCGAGCGCCATTCCCGCTTTGTGATGCTGGCGAGAGTCGAGAACAAGGACACCCAGAGCGTGATTACAGCCCTCATCAAACAAGCACGAAAGCTTCCCAAGGAGCTCTACAAATCTCTGACTTGGGATCGCGGATCAGAGATGGCAGGGCATCGAAAGTTCACCATAGCCACAAACATCGACGTCTATTTTTGTGATCCACAATCTCCGTGGCAGAGAGGCAGCAACGAGAATACCAACCGCCTTCTCAGACAATACTTCCCCAAAGGCATCGATATATCGGGCTTCAGCCAAGCCAAACTCAGCGCTGTTGCACGCCAACTCAACCAGCGGCCTAGAAAAACCTTGCAATATCAGACACCAGCGGAGAAGTTTGAGGCCTGTGTTGCAGCGACCCGTTGAAACCGCAGGACAAAGCTGCCATTCAATCTAGCTGATCAACTCACTTTCCTGGTCTAGGAACCGCTCTAGTTCAGTAATAAACTCCGACCACGCCGGTTCATCGGGCAACAAAATATGGTTGTTGCTTTCTAGCTGAACAAAGTCGGCATTGGGGATGTTGGCTGCAAGCTTTTGCCCTTCTGAGAGTGGGTGCACAGAGTCATTATGACTATGAAGGACAAGGGTGGGGGTTTGGACTTTTTCCAATTGACCGAGAACAGAAAACCGATCAATTGCCATTCTGATCCGAACAGCATTTTCTGGAGAAGCCGAAGCCAATTGCATGTCAACCAGATCAGCAAGTTGCCCCTGTGACGCATCAGGACAAAACAGGGAAGTAAAGGCGCCCATGAACGCGCTCTGAGGCTTTCCCCACCCCTCTCGCATCATGGTTATCATGGCGTCAGCCGCTTCGCTCGATTGCCCACCATCGCGAAGAGCACGTCCTTCTGTATAACCGCCATACAGAATAAGACAGCTGACGCGTTTGGGGTTTTGGACTGCAAATTGGATTGCGATTGGAACACCTTGAGAAAGCGCTATCAACGGAAACCGGTCAAGCCCGGCTGCGTTTGCAACAGCTTCAAGGTCGGCAACATGACTGTTAAGGTCGATATCGGATAAAAATGGATCAGACAACCCGGTTCCACGTTGATCATAGCGAACGAGCGTATGGTCACGACTATATGCATCAAGGTATGGCCGCCAAATTTGACTCTTCCAATCCGATTCAAGATGCGTCAAAAAATGACCTGCACGCAATATTTTCGGACCACTGCCAGAGATCGCATAGGCTATTTTTGTGCCGTCTTGTGACTGAGCAAATCGAACCCTCTGGTGAGTATTATGAGAAGAATGGCCTTGAGTTTCTTTCTCCCTATCAATCAAAACCTCCACGACGAGTTGCAATCCTCGACGGGTCACCGTTTTGATAATTGTCTGTTCCGTGCCGTTGTCACCGACAGCTTTTCTAGCTGCATTTGTTCGAGCGCTGACTGAGCTTTCCGACACAATACGCCCATTCCAGACTTCATCGATGATTTGATCCCGTGTTACCAGTTCACCAGCATTTCGGACTAGCAAATGGAGCAAGTCAAATACCTGAGGTTCGATTTTGACCTGTTGCTCATCTCTCAATAACAGGTGGCGTGAGGTGTCAAGAACACAGTTGGAAAATTTGTACCGCATCAACGCATAAGACTACGTTTCCTACGCGTTCTCAAGAAAAATAGAGGTGCTAACGAAAATCACAATGAAATCAGAAGAAAATCACAAGGTCCTCTTCAAGCACAGCGTGACAGTTATCGTCATATTGAAGGAGAAAAAACAAGAGGAACGCAAGGCCATGACACAGAGCATCACCATCAAACGCCTAAAAGACGGATCGATTGACCACGCCCATTACATTGCCATAAGTCACGAGATCCGCAGCAAAGAAACGCATCAGACACTTTCATCTTTTAAAAGTGTTTTGAACAAAGTCAGGCGGACTGTGAACCGCCATTTGTTGAATCGTTCTCGCTCAGGCATCGGCCATTCAAACGAAATTTTGAATGCCTCCTAAGGGCTGTAAGTCGCCGTTC
>JAFLKA010000012.1 GCA_022712735.1 Marinosulfonomonas sp.
ATGCTGTTCTGCAATACCAAGACCCGGTGTCGGCTTGCGCCAACCTGTATGTTTCATGCCTGTATTCCAACCTCCGTTTTTATGTGGAGGCAAAAGAAAGTCGTTCACCTAATCGGTGTTGTTCATTGACAGCGATTCGCAGGAGAGGTATCTAAGTGTTGCAAAACATATTTAGATCAGCTCTCAGGCCGCATGGTTTGGGGGCTTTTCTTTTGCCGTTAAATCACTTTGATGTCCTTTCAGTTACATCGTTTCATTTGCGCAGTGCCGTGCATCGTTATTTGGAAGCAGGCCCCGATCCTCTGCCCTCAAGGAAAGTTGCGATCACTTCGCTCAACTCCTCAAGGGTGTGTTTGTCCAAATCCAATCCCGCAGCGCTCACGGAGAGCTTGCCGCCTAGCGAAGACACAGAGAGCTTTCGCGATCCCACTTTTCGTGTCACTAAGATTTTCTTTGGCCTAGATGGCTTTACTTGCCTTTTAGGCTGTGCCTCAGACAACTTGGAAACTTCTTGCTCAAGCTGCCTAAATGTTAATTCATATACATTCTTGCACGCGTGCAAGATTTCGTTGCGAGCCTTATAAATAGCCTTTCCACGCGATACCAAACTCTCATGCACACCAATTCGATCAGCGAAAGAAACCGCGGTTACTTTCGCTTCCGGAGTTACCGATTGGAATTGCTCAAACATCTCGCCAATAGATAGCAGGCGTTCAAACGCCCCAAGATTTTCACGCTCTTCATTTTCTCTGAAGCGCATGAACAGCATTTCAAACTGCTCATCCAGCTGGCCCCGTTTATCTGGTGCGGCTAGAATTGCTCTCAATGGCCGACCCAGCTCTACAGCAATGGCAGATCTTCTTCGCCCCGTTATAAGAAAAAATGGTACTCCACTGATATTCTCAGGATCTAGTGCGTCGGGCTTCCAATTCGGATCTGCTGGCCACACTTGAATTGGAGTATCTTGGCCATTCTTTTCAATGCTGTCGTACAATGATTTGAACGCGGCTTGATCCATCCAATCATCACGTCGGTCAGACCCAATATCGTCCTCAATTTGATCCGCAACAAGTTCCACCTCATGTCGTCCATGAAGGATATCACTCGCAATCTTTGCGCGTCGCTCATTGAGATCTTCTTGCGTTTGGCCAAGGGCGCCAGCCTTCCAAGCACCACCAGAACCACCCATACGCGGTTTGAGACCAATCGTTGGATCAACCGCATCCTGTTCTGTTCCTGCGCTTGGCGTGGCAGCCGCAGGCACGCTTAGAACCTGATCGTCATCAGTTTTTGGCTTTTTCCGGAGTACAGAACTACTAATAGACCGTTTCATTCGGCTTCCTCCTCGTAGTCATAAAATTCTTTAATCCATGCCTCACCATACCCACGCTCTAGACCGGGCCAAATGCGTGAAACGATGCAATCGTTAACGGCATCAGCGTTTTCAATGAACCGGTTGATCCCTTTCTTTTTACCAGGGGTGTCAGGCTCATACTCATAAACAGACTGATAAACATCTGAGGCATTTGCGATAGAGTCCGAACGCAAATAGAATACTGGGAGAACTTCATCCGGGCAGTTTTCCAGCAAATTGCTGACCTGATTGAGATCCTGCTCGTTTGATCGCTGGACAATCGTGGGCAACAGCATGTTGGCACCAGCTCCGATGTCCAGGCGCTCGTTTGCCAGTATGTGCCGAAGCATGGTCAGTAGGCCCGTAACAAAGGTCGACAATGTTGCAATGTCGAACCCCTTCATCGTTTGAGGTATAATTAGCGACGTCGAAGCGATAACATTATTGAGCTGAAATAGGGTCAATGCGGGCTGATAGTCGATAATGATACAATCTAGGGTCTCGTTGAGAGCGCTGTCGAGTTTTGCCATATCCACGCACCCGCCTTTCACGAGTTCGTTTGGCTTCGTCTGCGGTGCATGCCCATCCTTCCAACGGTCAATTGAATCCTTTAGAAACCTGTAAAACTTCTTCCCAGGAGTATTTGATCGAAGGATCCTCGCTATTTGGATTTCACCTTCGGAAGTCTCTCCATGCGCAGGCAGTAGCCTAACGCCGGGCCACGATGTCTTTTTAAAGAATGTGTCTAAGGTTTCAGCATCATATTCCGTATATGCTTTGTCTTCAGACGTCTGAAAAAACCCAGCAAAGTCAACCATGGTGGGAGTGTTTTCATCGGGCAGGGTGGGCATTTCCTCACCGCCGACAAAATATAAAGTAATTGTACTTTGTGGGTCGGCATCCATTATCCCGACACGCATGCCATAATTCAAGCTCAGGTATTGAGCGAAGTGAGCCGCGGAGAGAGATTTTGCGGTGCCGCCTTTTTGGCTTGCGAACGAAATCACAGGCAGCTCATCGCCCTCTTTGCGCCAAGCTAAATACTCATATGGCCTCTTAGCTGATCCAGCCAGGAGCGCTCGCATATGCATAAGTTCATTAAGAGTAAAAACGCGTTCTCTACCTACATACTTTCCAGCTGGAAAGTCGCCGTGTTCTTTCGCGAACTTAGTCAGGTACTGGTAACTCACACTGAGGAACCTAGCACACTGGCGCATCGACCAAGACCTTTTGATGCGTTGGCGCATCGTAAGCTCTTTGTTCACAGAAACCATCGTGCGGTCCAAGCCGCGAGAAAGCTGTTGTAAAAATTGTTCTAAATTGCCGCTCATGACTTATTCCCGCTCTGTCGATTCTCTTATGGAATCGATTCATAGAATAAGTAGCACAATTATTATTGTTTTGTACAGATACTGTGCGCCAATGAGGTTTTAACGCACAATATGGTGCGATATGCCTATTTCGAGTAGCCTAGAACACCCCAAAAATGGTTCTTGCACATGTGCAAGATTGTATAGGTTTGCATCCAAGACGTGTTCGCTTCACCATATATCGCATCAAATATCGTTTATCGGCAAGAGGTCGAAATTTGCAGGTTTACTAGATTGGTTCTTACGGCAAAATACTGAACAACTGAAGTGATAGGTGAGATAAATGTTGGCCGACCCTACCGGGTCGACCAATTCTTACTTATGCAGCGTCCTTCGGACCCCAGGGGATGATGGCCTGCAAGGAGGCATCATCTTGACTTGCGGCAATGCCGAGGTTGGCGTTGAAGGCGTGATCACGGATGGTTAGGGTGAAGTAGTCAGCGCCTGTGTCCTTGTTCTGCTTCTTCCAGATTCCACCACACTCGACCAGTTTCCCGCGAGGGGAGCGCCCAAGAACCCGATGCGTTGGGGCGAGAGGGTTGTCGCTGTTGATGGGCTCAACAGTGATGTCGAGGTCGAAGCTGAGAGTTGAGATCGACCCGGTGCCTTTTGCTGTTTCGATGTTGTCGTTGATGAATTTGATGCAGTTAGTAGTCATTGCTTTTCTCCTTGTTTGTGTTGCAATGATGGTCACTTTGCAGCTGGCTCAGGCCCGGACACACCGGAGAGAAACGGAGGCGAAGCGCAGCGGAGAGGGACAGGCACCCATCTTTTTGCTTCGCGAGGAATGACCAGAAAGGGCAGGGGACAAAGATGGGGGACAACCTTTGTGTCAGGGTCGACAGCTGCGACCAGCATTCTCGAGCAACTCAACGCATGGAGAAAGCTTATGGCTACTTCGATATCTATGAATAGACATCTATCGTAACCGTGAATGGGGCAGGGGCCTTACATAGAACAACGTCCTTGGCATAATAGTTGGACCTTGTGACTTTCAACCGAACACCAAGCATAGTGATCTGAGCAAAGCTCCCCGGAAATTGACTGAGTGTGGTGGTATCTGGCAGAGGTAAACATGGATTTGGCAGGCGCACGTCAAAACACGGCCGCGCTCACATACGACGCTTCACCTTTGAACATTGCTGCCAAGATGAACCCCCAGCCAATAGATTGAGAGGGCCAGCGCTGCATAAGTAGTTTAAGGTTGGCCTTGCTGGCCGTCGGACTGACGACATGGCATCTCTATCAGTGGGTTCATACTGGGTATTTACGATCCTACTCGCACCAGACTCCGGTCCATCAGGCCATCGCCGCGCCAACCCTTCCCGAATAAGGATGTCTCCGACGTCCTCGCCATTGATTTTAGTTGTCGCAAGTCGCCGCTCGCCTGTTACGTCGATTCCAAACGTCTCAATGGTCCAGACATTTCCGTTTAGCAGTTCCTGCAATCGATTTGTTGCGGCATACGCAAGATCAATCGTAAGCGTTGCCCCGCTCCCACCTAGGCCTTAAAACCCCACGGCAGCAGGTCTTCAATGTCACTTTGTTTGTGGCCGTTGACGATGGCGGTGAGGATCCCGGAGATGTATCCGTGCGGTTCCACGGCATTCAGTTTGC
>JAFLKA010000469.1 GCA_022712735.1 Marinosulfonomonas sp.
GCCGACATCTGGTCGAAAATCTGCTGGATCACCTCATCCCCGTATAGTTGCGGGTGCAACTCGATCACCAGCAGTCTGACATGATCGGGCCAAGGCGCATCAAACAGCCCTTGTTCGCCCCCCTCGATGTCCATGATGACCACAGATGGTTTATGGTCATGCATCAAATCGCCGATTTTGACGGCGGGCACGTCAATGGATTTGGTCGATTTCCATTTCTTGGCCAATGCCGGGTTCAGGGATGAGGCCCAGAAGGCGGCCGTCATGTGAAAGGTGACGTGATCCGCCGCATAGCTGTCAGGCACTACCGCGGCATTGATGACGGTCACGCCCTCGATCAGGTTGGCCGCCAAATTCTTTTCGACCACAGGGGCCATCTTGGGGTTTGCCTCGACCGTTAGCAGGTTTTCCCCGCCAATCCGGCTGGCGATTTGCATGCAAATATAGCCAACCCCCGCCCCTAATTCCAACACACGATCACCCGCCACAATATGCCGCTTTACGGCGACGGTTTCATGGCCCTCGTAGCGCTCGTTTTCCAGTGACCTGCGGATGTGGTCATTCATCAGATGATTGGGAATGTGAATGAGATATCCGTTTACCAGAAACTTGGCCAAATTGCGTATTCCTTTGTTGACGATGCGTCGTTGCAACCTGCCTATCAGTTTCTTAAAAGTGTAGCAGTATAATTTATCAGGAGAATGCGTGTGCGTCTGTTTGTCGGCCTTGGAAACCCCGGTGCGAAATATGAAAACAACCGGCATAACGTCGGGTTCATGGCGCTGGATCGCATTCAGTCCGATCACGGGTTTGCCCCGTGGCGGCGCAAGTTTCAGGGCCAGGTTTCCGAGGGGCGGTTGGGGCGCGAGAAAGTGATCCTGCTGAAGCCCGAAACATTCATGAACCTGTCGGGGCAATCGGTGGGCGAGGTGATGCGGTTTTATAAACTGACGCCCGAGGATGTGATGGTGTTCCACGACGAGCTGGATCTGGCCCCACGTAAGATTAGGGTGAAACAGGGTGGCGGCCATGCGGGACACAACGGGCTGCGGTCCTTGCATCAGCATATTGGCGAGCATTACGGGCGGGTGCGGATCGGTATTGGCCATCCGGGCCACAAGGACCGTGTGTCGGGCTATGTGCTACATGATTTCGCCCGAGCTGATGCCGAGTGGCTGGACGATATGATGCGCGGGATTGAGGATGGTGTGGTGCATTTGGCCGAAGGCGACAGCGCGAAGTTTCTGAATGCGATTGGATTGCGGATGGGGCCTGTGACCAAAGCGAAAAAGGCGCCAAATGCCAAGGCCGAGGCAGAAGCGCCAAAGGTCGATGCGCCTGATGAGCGCACCGCAATGCAAAAGCTGATGGATAAATTCAAATAAGGTGTGGGCATGACCAAGGCGCAATGGGAGTTCTGGATTGATCGCGGTGGCACCTTCACTGATGTAGTGGCGCGGCGGCCTGATGGTGCGGTTCTGACGCATAAGCTGCTGTCGGAAAACCCTGAACGGTACCTTGATGCTGCCGTGCAGGGCATCCGCGAGTTGCAAGGCTTGACGGCGGACGAGCCGCTGCCAGTCGGTGCCATTGCTGCGGTCAAGATGGGCACAACCGTGGCCACCAATGCGCTGTTGGAACGCAAGGGCGAGCGCACCCTGTTGCTGATCACCCAAGGATTCCGTGACCTATTGCTGATCGGCTATCAGACCCGCCCGAAACTGTTTGATCTGGAAATCAAGCGCCCTGATCTGCTGTATGAAAATGTGGCCGAAGTGCCGGAGCGTCTGGATGCCGACGGTGGTGTTGTAACGCCGCTGGATGAAGATGCCGCACGAATGGCGCTGGAGGCTGGCTATGCCAAAGGCATCCGCGCTGTGGCTATCGCGTTTTTGCATGGCTACCTCAATCCGGCCCACGAGGCTCGCGTTGGGGAAATTGCCCGCGAGGTCGGGTTCACGCAGGTGTCGGTCAGTCACGAGGTTTCCCGTTTGGCCAAGCTGGTCGGGCGCGGCGACACCACGGTGGTGGACGCCTATCTGTCGCCAATCCTGCGCCGCTATGTCGATCAGGTGGCGGGCGCGCTGGATGTGGGCAAGGGTGGCTGTGAACGCTTGTTATTCATGCAGTCCAATGGCGGGTTGACGGATGCGTCCTTGTTTCAGGGCAAGGATGCGATCCTGTCTGGCCCCGCAGGCGGGATTGTCGGCATGGTCAAGACCGGCGAGGCGGCGGGGTATCAGCGGCTGATCGGCTTTGATATGGGCGGCACATCTACCGATGTCAGCCATTATGCGGGCCAGTATGAGCGCACCTTCGAGACCGAGGTGGCAGGCGTGCGGATGCGCGCCCCGATGATGGATATTCACACGGTGGCCGCCGGTGGTGGCTCGATCCTGACGTTCAGTGACGGGCGCTATCAGGTGGGGCCGGAAAGTGCGGGGGCGGATCCTGGGCCAGCGTGTTATCGGCGTGGCGGTCCGCTGACAGTGACCGATTGCAATGTGATGCTGGGCAAGCTGAATGCGGATCACTTTCCGCAGGTGTTTGGTCCCAATGGCGACATGCCACTGGATGCGGATGTGGTGCGTCATAAGTTTGCCGCGCTGGCGGATCAGATTGCCGAGGCCACAGGGCGTGTGCCTGATACACCCGAGGTTGTGGCCGAGGGATATCTGCGCATCGCCGTTGATAACATGGCCAATGCGATCAAGAAAATCAGCGTGCAGCGCGGCCATAATGTGACGCAGTATACGCTGCAATGCTTTGGTGGCGCGGGCGGGCAGCACGCCTGTCTGGTCGCGGATGCCTTGGGGATGAGCCGCGTTTTTGTGCACCCTTATGCGGGGGTTTTATCGGCTTATGGTATGGGATTGGCGGAAATTCGAGCCTTGCGCGAACGACAGGTGGATGTGCCGTTAAGCGGTGTGGAACAGGCCGCTGAGGTGCTTGCCCTGATCCGCACCGAGGCCATGGACGAGGTGCAATCGCAAGGTGTTGCGGCAAGCGATGTGCGTTGTGTTGAGCAAGCCTATTTGCGATACGACGGCTCGCATCAATCTCTTGAGGTGCCGTTTGGCGATGTAGGCGCAATGCGGGCGGCGTTCGAGGCGGCGCATAAGCAGCGGTTCGGGTTCATCTCGCCCGAACGCGGCATTTTGTTTGAAATGGTCAGCGCCGAGGCCATCGGTGAAACAGGCGAGGTGCCTCGCGGCCAAGAAATGCGAGGCACAAAAACACCTGCGCCGATTGCAATTGTTTCGATGTTTTCCGAAGGGGAGACCAGTGATGCGCTGTTGTTTAACCGCGAGGATTTGGGGCAGGGGGCCGAAATCTATGGCCCTGCGATCATAACCGAAGCCACCGGCACCAATGTGATTGAATCCGGTTGGGTGGCGCGAGCCGATCCGCTTGGCAATCTGATTCTGGAGCGGGTAGAAAAGAAGGTCCGCGCGCTGGCCGCTGGCACCGATGCGGACCCCGTGTTGCTGGAGGTGTTCAACAACCAGTTCATGTCGGTTGCCGATCAGATGGGCGCGACATTGGCCAATACATCGTGGTCTGTGAACATCAAGGAACGGCTGGATTTTTCCTGTGCGATTTTCGATGAGCGCGGCGATCTGGTGGCCAACGCGCCGCATGTGCCGGTGCATCTGGGGTCAATGTCGGACAGCATCAAAACCGTGATGCAGCAAAACGCGGGTGATATTCATCAGGGCGACGCTTTTATGCTGAATTCGCCCTACAACGGTGGCACCCATCTGCCGGATGTCACCGTGGTGACGCCAGTGTTTGTGGATGGTGCGGTGGTGTTCTGGCTGGGGTCGCGCGGCCATCACGCCGATATTGGCGGGCGCACGCCGGGCTCCGCCCCGCCCGACAGTCAACACATTGATGACGAAGGCGTGCTGATCGACAACGTGCGGCTGGTCAAGCGCGGCGTGTTGCAGGAACAGCAGGCCGAGGCGGTTCTGGCGTCTGGTAAATACCCGTGTCGCAATATCGCGCAAAACATGGCGGATCTAAAGGCACAGGTGGCGGCCAATGTGACGGGGCAAAAGGCGTTGCTGGGGGTGGTCGAACAGTTCAGTCTGCCGGTGGTGCTGGCCTATATGGGTCATGTGCAAGACAACGCCGAGGAAAGCGTGCGCCAAGTGATCGGGCGCCTTTCGGATGGGGAATTCACCTATCCGATGGACAGCGGCGCGGTGATCAAGGTGCGGGTGACTGTGGATGCGGAGGCGCGCGAAGCGGTGATCGATTTCACCGGCACAGCCGCGCAAGACAGGGGCAATTACAACGCACCGTTTGCGGTGTGTTCGGCCGTGGTTCTATACGTGTTTCGCACCATGGTCGGGGCGGATATTCCGCTGAACCAAGGCTGTCTGAAGCCGCTGAAAATCATCGCCCCTGTGGGCACCATGTTGAACCCCGAATATCCGGCGGCGGTGATTGCGGGCAACACCGAGGTATCACAGGCAACGTGCAATGCTTTGTATGGCGCGCTGGGCGTAATCGCCTGTTCGCAAGCGACGATGAACAATTTCATCTGGGGCAACGAGGTGTTTCAGAACTATGAAACCATCGCTGGCGGCACTGGCGCTGGGCCGGGGTTTAATGGCTGTGATGCGGTGCAGAGCCACATGACCAACACGCTGATGACCGACCCCGAAATTCTGGAAAAACGCTTTCCGGTGCGGCTGGAAAGTTTCGGGATCAGGGACGGGTCAGGCGGGCATGGCAAATGGTCCGGCGGCAACGGGGCGGTGCGGGTGATGCGGTTTCTGGAGCCGGTGAAGGTGACGACGCTGTGTTCGCACCGCATCGTGCCGCCGTTCGGTGTGGATGGCGGTGCTGCCGGTTCTGTGGGGCATAACGCGGCGGTGCTTCCTGACGGGACGCGCGTGGAGCTAAAGGGCAATGACGAGATTGATCTGCCGACGGGCGGGGTGTTCGAGATGCTGACACCGGGCGGGGGCGGCTGGGGCTGACAGAATTTTGATTTACTGTTAGCCTAAAATGCATTGCGTCCCGGCCTTTCTTGGCGATAGCTTCGGTTTTCACCACTCAGGAGATGAATAATGTGCGAGATATTTGCGGGGCAGAACCCGACGGACTATGAGCCAGTGACGCGGCGGTTGCGCCTGAACGGGCAAAGCACCAGCATCCGGTTGGAACAAACATTCTGGACTATCATTGACGAAATAGCGGCCAGTGAGGGTGTCACGACGCCGCAATTTATCTCCACATTGCACTCCGAAGTGCTTGAACTCAGGGGCGAGGCGCCGAACTTTACCTCGCTGCTGCGCTGCGCTTGTCTAAAGCACCAAGACCAAGCGGTTCTGGTGGTCGCCGCCGAATAATGCGCCTGTAGTAACCCGTTACTACCCAATGGTTTCAGGGCTCTGATACGGTTCATCGTAATAGATGATCAAGATATCAGGAGAGCACTTTGGCCAAAGCAATTCATTCGATGATCCGTGTGCTGCAAGAGGCGCGATCGGTTCGGTTTTACAGTCAGGCCTTTGGTCTGGAGGTCGCCAAGCGGCTGGATTTTGACAGTTTCACCTTGCTGTATTTGCGAGGCCCCGAGGCGGATTTCGAGCTGGAGCTGACGGTAAATAAAGAGCGCAAAGAGCCGTATGATCTGGGTGACGGATACGGGCACATCGCCTTTTGCGTTGATGATCTGGACGCCGAACATGCGCGTTTTGAAGTGGCCGGTTTAGAGCCGCGCAAGATTGTCGAGTTTGAACGGGACGGCGCGCTGCTGGCCAAGTTTTTCTTTGTTGCCGATCCTGATGGTTACGAGATCGAGGTGATGCAACGGCACGGGCGCTACACCTAATTCACACAAAAAAGGGAGAAATATGATGCTATACAAGATTGATTTCACTGTCGAATATGACGCCGAAATGGGGCAGCAAGGGCTGTTTGCTGTTTGGGCAGAAGAAGCGGATGCAGCACTGGGGGCCAAAGAGGCCGGTGTGGTTGTCGACCTTTGGAAGATCGTGGGCGAGCGCAAGGTTCTGGCGATTGTTGATGTAGAGACGCCAGATATGCTGGACCAGATTATGTTTGATCTGCCGATCATGCAAAAGATGGGTCAACACGTTCAGGCCGAAGTTAAATCCCTGCGCCGCTATGAAGATTTTGCAGCGGATGTGAAGGAACGGTTGGGCAGATAGGCTAACCAACCTTCTGGGTTTAAATGAATAAATGAAAAAGCCCCTGATGTTTTGGTCAGGGGCTTTTTGCATTTTATCTTCGGGGGACTTAACCCTCGGCGGCCTCATCCGGCAGGATCAGGTTCAACACAATGGCGATGATCGCGGCTGGCAGAAGACCCGTGCTCATCAGCATTCTGGCTGTATCTGGCAGGAATTTCATCGCGTCAGGCACTTGCTGCATACCCAGACCCATTGTCAGGGCCACGGCAAAGATCACCATGTTGCGCTTGTTCCAGTTCACGTCCGACAGCATGTTGATGCCAGCCGCCGCCACCATGCCGAACATCACGATCACACCGCCACCCAGCACAGGGTAGGGGATGGTGCTGACGTAAGCCGCAAGTTTGGGGCTAAGGCCACAGATCACCAAGAAGATTGCACCGATGGTCACAACGTGGCGGCTCATGATACCGGTCATGGCGATCAGGCCAACGTTCTGGCTGAACGAGGTGTTTGGCAAAGCGCCAAACGCGCCCGCAACCGCGGTGCCCAGACCGTCAGCAAAGGTTGCGCCTGTGATTTCCTCATCCGTGGCTTCGCGTCCAGCGCCGCCTTTGGTGATGCCGGAAACATCGCCCACGGTTTCAACCGCCGAAACGAATGCCATCAGACACATGCCGATGACGATGGCCCAGTTGATTTCAAAGCCGAATTTGAACGGCACAGGCACGCCGAAATTGGAGGCAAAGCCAACCTTGGAGTAATCCACCACACCAAAGACGAAATGCGCCACAAGGTAGCCCGCGATCAGACCGATCAACACGGCAGCCGCTGACATGAAGCCCTTGAAGAAGAACTTTACCACCAGCGTGACCACAATCACCGTAAAGGCCATGATCCAGTTTTGTCCGCTGCCCCATGTGGGTTTGGACATGTTAAAGCTGCCAGCTCCACCAGCGGCGTATTCAATGCCGACTTTGATCAGCAATAGACCGATCATCAGCACGATCAGGCCCGTCACCAATGGCGGCAAAGCAAAGCGTATTTTGCCGATGAAGAAGCCAAGGCAGAAGTGGAACAAACCACCGATCATCACGCCGGTCATCAGGCCCGGAAGGCCGGAAACGCCAAGGCCGGCAACCGCAGGGATCATCAC
>JAFLKA010000186.1 GCA_022712735.1 Marinosulfonomonas sp.
TTTTGCACCGTGGTCCGGTGGACCATTCAGCTGGCTGGACATCATTTCGGCGGGCAAAGCTGTGGAGATTTGCGATCACCTGACCGAGACTTACGGCGAGCGGTTCAGCACCCCCGATTTACTGCGCGATATGGCGAAAAAGGGCGAGAACTTCTACGGGCGTTTCGGCACTAAAGCCAAAGCCGCATAATCAGAGCGCGCCGCTCACTCGCCTTCAGGTTTGATGAGCGGCGCTGCCTGATCCACCGACGCCAACCACCCCTGATAATGGATCAACCGCCCGACAATCGGCAGGCTGATTGCCACATCAAACGTGGCCCTGCCGTCTGCATCCACCGCCTCGAACGTGTCGCTTTTCGGGGTCAACGCCATCGGCCACGGTAGCCCGAACAGCCGTGCGCGACGCACCGGATACCCCAGCCGCCCATCCGAAAGCGCCAGCGCAATCTCGAATGTGAACGGCCCGAACCGTTCCCACACACCGCCCACCTTTGATACCGTCAAAGCCGAGCGAAACCGCTTGCCTCCAAAATCCCGCACCCAGTGTTCAACCTGTCCTGAACGGTGCATGGAAACCTCGACCGACACATCCTGCCCCGCGACTGGAAACCCGACAATCTGGCAAATCAAACGCGCCAGAAAACCACGCCCGCGCGTGATGACTGCACGCCCTGCCCAGCGCCTACGATGCAGCACTCCGTGCAAATCGTGCACCACGTCCGGCAGCGCAAAAACCCCGTCGCCAAGGGCCGTTTGAAACAAGGGCACCACAGACGTTTCCGCCCGGCCAAAAGCAACCTTCAGGTCACCCATTTCCGCCTCGACTTCTTGTATTGAAAACTCTCCTAAACAGGCTCGCGCCCCAGCCGCGCCCTGTCCCACCAGCAACCGCTTACACATCAGGCGCGCCGAAACCGCCGGAATATGCGGCCCATCGCCTGCCTCGGCAATCAGCGTCCAGTCACGCCGCACCGCACGCCCATCTTTCAGAACACCCATAACCCGCACCCGCATCCCCCGCGATCTGGCCCGAAGGGCTCCAACCTGTCAGCCAGCCATTTCAGCGGCCCCGCCAATGGTTCAGCCGAGCGCAACAGCGGCAAGCGCACCAGAAACCCGACCGCCGCCAACCCCCAATGCATGATCCATAAATCCAGTCCGGCCCGAAATTCCACGCTGCGAGCTTTGTAATGTGATGGGAACAGCGCCAAATCTGGTGCGCCAATCAGGCTGGATCTGCGGCCCTGAACGGGGGCAATACCGTCTATCAGCAACTGCTCCTTACGCCCTTCGGACCAACCCCGCACAACCGCAAACCCGTTGCCGCGCCACAGGCGCATGGGTCGGCCCACCTGCGCCAGTATCGCCCGTATCACCGACATGCCGCGCGGGGCGCGGTTACCCGGCAGGATCACGCTTTCGATCAGATGGATTTCCACCATGCCATCAGTCAAATCCTCGACTGCGGCGGATGACATCGCCGGAACGCTCGACACCCCCGACAACACCACAACCCCCGCATCCTGCGCCGTTGCATCCAGCGTCGAAATCCCTGCGGTAAATCCGGCGTCATCCGACAAGTCCAGATAATGTGCGCCACATGCTATCGCGGCTTCGGCAATACGATAAGGGGCATCACGATATCCCTGAAACGGCCCTGCCGCATCGACAACAACAAACGGGGATTGATCCGCGATAATTGTCGCCAATTGATCTGACCCCGTATCAACCACCAGCGCCCGCCCGCCGTGTTCCGTACAAAACGCCGTAGCCTTGGCCAAAGACCGTCCCGCCACGACAACATCGAACCGTTTATCCCGCGCCAACGCCTGCGCCAGCTTGCCACCGAACACACCATAGCCGCCAATGATCAGAACAGTCCTAGTCGACAATCCGGCCCCGCAATTCTTCGGATGGAATCACACATTTTCGCTGCCCGAACACATAACGGTTGCGCGCAATCCGGTCATAGAGCCAGTCAGACAGCGGTTGGGGGACAAACCCCAGAACAGCGAACAGACGCCATGGCCAGCCAATTGCCGACATCGCAGCACGAAACGCCGCCATTTTTACGTGCGCCACGCCGTCTACAATAACGATATTGGTTTCCATCAGGTCGGGGTCCAGATCATAGGTCCGATATAACGCCCGTCCGGTATCAGACTGGGCCGTGACAAAGCGAAACCGTGCTTTTTGATCATGGCGTGCCATAAAACGGGCAAAACCGGAACAAAAGATACAAATCCCGTCAAATACGATTAAATCATAGTCAAGATGCGTCATTCCAAATCCGGATACTCGCCAACTGCACGTCTATGGCCGACACACTATAGGCGTGGTCTGGAAATGACGAGTCCGCCCTTAGGCAACCGCCGCGAATTGGGCCATGTCAGATGTAGATGCAGCGTTGATTTCCGGCTCCATACAATCCACCAGCATAGTGGCTTCATTCAGAGGCAAGGCTTGATAGATGGCGTCTTTTTGGCTCATATCCAGCAAACACCCCTGATCGTCTGACGGGCAATGGAACAACGCGCCGCTACAGGCAAACACAATCTGCTCATGTTCAAAATGCAGCGTGTAAACCACGATTTCTTCATGGGGCTTCACCCGTGATATTTCGCGAAATCCGGTAAGGGCAGCTGCCGGGATCAGGGCGAATGGATCACCAAAGCATTCTTCGGCGGCATCCGATTCAACCATCACATTTTGTTCGGGCAAAAGGTACATTTCACGTTGGTTGCCCAAGGCACCGGCGGGCACTTGCAGCGGCCATAAATGCTCGGGGCAATTTTTTGGCGAGTTCCACAAAACGCTGCGCTCTACACGAACAACCGTTTGCATACCGCCATCAAACGCCAGCCAATATTGGTGGCAACCCGTGTGCCGGTGACCAGACCCGATGCCATACCTATAGCTGCCGACACGCATCCACCGCCGTAAGCACCAGTGGTTTCGAATGTCTTGAATGCCCTCCCCAGGACGGAATTCTTTAGACCAAACATTTATTTCCCCGTTTTGGTTTTTGGAAGCGGGTTAGCAGACCCTGCTTCGTTAGCAGCAAGATCATTTGCGCTGATTCCATTGGCGGGACGTGGGCGTGTTCTCGGCAAAGTAAGGCATCGTTTCGGGTTTGGGGCAATGATCGGATTTAGGATAAATTTGATTAGGTTTATCTATGGTTGTTCATTTCGGGTCATCTGATGGTGGTTTTACCACAACCTGCGCCACAAAACGGGGCGCAGGTTTGTAGGGTTCGGGGTTATGCGGCGGCCAGCAACTCGGGTTCATTGCGGTGGAGCGTCTCGATGGCCTGATCCAGCACATCCCTGTTTTTACCCATCAACGAGATCAGCGCCTTGGCCCGTCCGTGATCCAGGGTCGTGAAAAAATCCGATTTCGCCCCGGTTGCGCAATGGGCCAGCAGACCGGAATTGGCATAGATCACCTCCTCATCGTCAAACCCCAGCGTAATTGCCTCGATCAAGCCCTGCGGTTGCTGCTGCGTAATACCGCGATAACCGATCAGCGCTGTAGCCGGCACCAGAACCGAAGGCGTGCCCAA
The DNA here is from genome assembly GCA_022712735.1 of Marinosulfonomonas sp. Next base: position 3,566 of record JAFLKA010000186.1, read on the forward strand.
CAGGTCTGCCGCCACCTCGCTTGTGATCATCAGCATCTGGTCCGGCATCACAAACATATCCTCGCAATTGTCCAGCGCGCCACCGGGCACATGTAAAACCTCTGCCAGCGCATAGCCACCATGATCGGACCCGTAGTAGCTGCGTTCAACACGGCGCAACTGGCGCAATCCTCCGTCGAAAGTCTGCACATGGTCGCCAACCCGCAGCAGTTCGACCTGCCGCCAGCCCACGGCGGTTTCCACCAGAGTGCCTGCAACCAGCCCCGCATTGCGTTGCGGCTTGGTGTTGACGGTGGTCGCGGTCACAGTGGACAAGGTTTCGGTTTTCAGGGCGGTGTTTTGTGTTTCAATCAGCATTTTCAATCTCCGGTGTTGTGTTGCGTTTCAGGGCTGCCCATCGAGGCGATGGGACAAGAAACGCGCAACAATTTGCCGTATTTTCGTCATATATGGGGCAAACCAAAGGCAACGTTTCACCATCTGGCGCAATCATCATACTTTGGCCATCTTCATGAACCGCTTGCTAACAATCGTTAATAGTCTGGAAACTATGATCGGGCCAAAGGGGCTATTTTGCCGGTTCCGGCATTAATACGAATCAGGTGTGCTGCGTCAAAATACATAACCAAACCGCGAAATATCCTCGGCGCAGAGATCGGCGATACATGCTGCATCGGCCTCACTGTAATAACTCCGGTAATCGGCATCGCGTTGGCTGGCATTGGCAACGGGCACATTTCCCAGTGAAAACCCCAGATGATCCTCAAGCATGGCTGTATCCTGCGACAAATGTTCCAGCCGGATGAATGAATCACAGCGCTCAACCCCGTTACGGTCTTTCATATACTGCCCGTAAGGTGCGGCCCGCATCGTTACCTTTGTATGCGGGTCATTCAAAAATCCGCTGAAATCCAGTTGTTGCGCCAGAGTCACCGCAGGGTGGTCAAACGTCTGATCCTGCAACCAGTGGTAATAGCTGACCATCATATCCCAAGGGTTGCGCACCAGCGTGAAGGTAAAGAAATCCTCGATCTCTTCTTGCGTCACCAGCCCGTAAATATCGGTCAGGCGTGAATGTTTCCACAACCGGCCACTGCTCTGCACATTTTTCAGACGCTTGCGCCGCCTCACAGCCTTTGGCGTGTCGCCAATCAGGATATCATCCTTCATCACCCGCCCTTCCAGCGCCAGCGCCAACGCGGTGCCGCCAGTTTTGGGGATATGGACAAAAATGTATTTGCGCCCGTGCGAAATGATCATGGGGAATGGTTAACGCA
>JAFLKA010000308.1 GCA_022712735.1 Marinosulfonomonas sp.
CATAGTTTGACGAAATTTCAGCCGCATAATCCGGAATGAAATAGTCCAGATACCCGCTAAATTCGTCAGCCCGCATCGGTCGCAATGCTATCTCCATATTATGCTCCCCATTCCGCCCCCATCATCTCGCGCAGACGGCTGACGGTGCGTTCGAATTCAAACGCCCCGTCCCCTTCGACATAGAGCATTTCGGGCAATGCCGCCGCCGTGCAAACCAGCCGCACCTTAGCCTCGTATAACGTATCAATCAAGGTCACAAACCGCTTGGCCTCGTTAAAGTTGGACCGTGACAGCAATGGAATATCCTCCAACACCAGCACCCGAATGGCCTCGGATATCGCCAGATAATCCACCGCGCCCAGCGCTGTGCCGCACAGATCAAAAAACCCGACCCGTGCCACCCCGTTGTGAAACTTCGGCAGTACCACATCACGCCCCTTAACGCGCAACACCAACGGCTCGCCCACAACGCCTGTCAATTCCCCCCAAACCGTGTCCATCGCCGACCGTGCCTTTGGCCCGTGCAATACAAAATAACTGCGAACCCCGCCCAGCATATCCTGTCGATAATCCGTCGGGCTGGCCAGTTCGTGCACCACCATCTGCACCTTGATCTGCTCGATAAACGGCAGGAACAACTGCCGGTTCAACCCGTCCTTATACAGACCATCCGGCGGCCGGTTCGAGGTGGTCACCACCACCACCCCCGCCGCGAAAAGCGCCTCGAACAGGCGGCCAACGATCATTGCATCGGTGATGTCGCTAATCTGCATCTCATCAAACGCCAACAGCCGAACCTGATCCGCAATCTCTGCCGCCACTGGCGCAATCGCGTCATCCACACCGGTTTTGCGGGCCTCATTCATGCCGGTATGAACCTCTTGCATGAACGCATGAAAATGCACTCGCCGCTTTTCCTCAATTGCCAGATTATCGACAAACAAATCCATCAACATGGATTTCCCGCGCCCGACCCCACCCCACAAATACAACCCGCAGGGCACCTCTTCCGGCTTATGAAACAACCCACCCAGAATCCCCCGCTTGCGCGATTTGGCCGCCTCCAGATGCACCCGAATATCCTCAAGCGCTGGCAGCGCAGCGACTTGAGCAGCATCCGCCGTCAACGTCCCCTCGGCCACCAAACCGGCATATATGTCCTGCAAACGATCCGTCATCAGATATTCATATTTCGCCCCGCCCGATAATGAAAGCTGATGTAACACAGAAAGATAAATGATTTGACGCAAGCAAAATTTTGAACAAGGCTCGCAAATCTGGAGAACACCATGACCGAGCAACGCGCGCCTCTCATCACCCCTGTCCTGATTGGCGGCTGTATCATCATCATGATCGGGTTTTCGATCCGCGCCAGCTTTGGTGTGTTCCAGATCCCGATTGCTCAGGAGTTCGGCTGGCTCCGGTCCGAGTTTTCCTTCGCCATTGCCATCCAGAACCTCGCGTGGGGCTTTGGCCAACCAATATTCGGCGCGATTGCTGAAAAGGTCGGCGACCGCAAGGCGATCATCGCAGGCGCATTGATCTACGCGCTGGGCCTCGTGCTGTCGTCCTACGCCGTCACCCCGACCCAGCACCAATACCTCGAAATCCTCGTCGGCTTTGGCATCGCGGGTACCGGCTTTGGCGTGATTCTCGCCGTGGTGGGCCGCGCTTCATCGGATGAAAACCGCTCGCTCACCCTTGGCATTGCCACCGCCGCTGGCTCAGCCGGTCAAATCTTTGGCGCCCCGCTGGCCGAATATCTGCTCGGTATCATGCCGTGGCAATCCGTGTTCATGGCCTTCGCCGCCCTGATCCTGCTCACCCTGTTTGCCCTGCCGATGATGCGCTCGCCGATCCGCCCCGCCACCCGCGCCGAGCTGGAACAGTCCATGGGTGAAACCCTGCTAAAGGCGTTCAAAGACCCCACCTTCACCCTGATCTTTCTGGGCTTCTTTTCCTGCGGCTATCAACTGGCCTTCATCACCGCCCACTTCCCCGCGCTGATCACCGAGATGTGCGGCGCGATTGACCCCTCCAGCACACTCGCCTCGGTCGGAATCTCCACCACCTCGGCCCTAGGCGCGGTCGCAATATCCCTAATCGGCATCGCCAACATCGGCGGCACCATATTCGCTGGCTGGCTGGGCCATCGCTACCCGAAAAAATACCTGCTGACAGGCATCTACGTTGGCCGAACCATCATCGCCGCCGCCTTCATCATGCTGCCCATCACCCCGACCACGGTGATCCTGTTTTCAATCGGCATGGGCTCGCTCTGGCTGGCCACAGTGCCGCTCACATCGGGCCTCGTCGCCCATATTTACGGCCTGCGCTACATGGGCACGCTCTACGGCATCGTGTTCTTCTCGCACCAATTGGGCAGCTTCCTCGGCGTCTGGCTCGGCGGCCGGATGTATGACGCCTATGGCGACTAAACGGCCGTCTGGTGGATCGGCGTCGGCATCGGAGCCTTCTCGGCCATCGTCCACCTACCTGTGAAAGAAGTCCCGCTAGAAGCCCGCACCGCCTAACCCTTGCCCCGCTGCGTTAATCCCGTAGGGTGGCGCCAACAATGACGAAAGGGCATAGGGAATGAGCGACGCAGATGATGCCTATAAAGAGGCCCAGAGGTTGATTGCTGCGGCGTTGGAGGGTGGGGCTATTTCTCTTAACTTTGATACAGAAGAAACGTAAGCGTTGCCCCGCTCCCACCTAGGCCTTAAAACCCCACGGCAGCAGGTCTTCAATGTCACTTTGTTTGTGGCCGTTGACGATGGCGGTGAGGATCCCGGAGATGTATCCGTGCGGTTCCACGGCATTCAGTTTGC
>JAFLKA010000013.1 GCA_022712735.1 Marinosulfonomonas sp.
CCGTGCCATCATCATGCCTAATCTGGTGCCCCCCGTGGTCACCGGTGCCGATGCCGCCGCCTATAAGGCGCGGATCATGGCGGTGATACCGGATGGCTCCGATTTCACCCCGTTGATGACGCTCTATCTGACCGAGGACACAGACGCCGACGATGTGGCTGCGGCGCAGGCCTCTGGCCTGATTTCAGCGGTGAAACTGTATCCGGCGGGGGCGACGACAAATTCCGCGTCAGGGGTTGGCGATTTTGACAAGGTGCGCGGCGTGCTGGAACGCATGGCCGAAATCGGCCTACCCCTATGTGTGCACGGTGAAGTCACAGACGCCGACATCGACATATTTGACCGCGAGGCTGTGTTCATCGACCGTGTGCTGGACCCGATCCGGCGCAAGACCCCTGATTTGCGCGTGGTGATGGAACATATCACCACATCAAACGCGGTGGATTACGTAAAAGCGGCTACTAACAATCTGGCCGCCACCATCACAACCCACCACCTGATTATCAATCGAAACGACATTCTGGTCGGTGGCATCAAGCCGCATTATTATTGCCTGCCGGTGGCCAAACGCGAGAGCCACAGATTGGCCTTGCGCAGCGCGGCCACCTCGGGAGACGCGCGGTTTTTCCTTGGCACCGATAGCGCCCCGCATACGGACCCCAACAAGCTCAGCGCTTGTGGCTGTGCCGGCTGTTTCACCGCGCCCAACACCATGCCGATCCTTGCGCATGTGTTCGAGGACGAGGGCACGCTGGAGCGGCTGGAGGGGTTCACATCCCTGCACGGGCCCGCATTTTATGGCCTGCCGGTGAATGAGGGCACTCTTACCCTGACCAAAGGCACCCCTGCCCCGACGCCCGGAAAACTGCTCACCGCCGAGGGCGAAGTCACTGTGTTTGACCCCGGATTTGATCTGTTGTGGCAAGTAACCTCTTGATCCATTATCGTTCCATAAATATCCGCGCCGCAGGCAAATAGTTTTCTGGCCTCCGGCGGGGATATTTAAGCAAAAAAGAAACGCAAAAGGTCTCCGTGATGATTCCGTCTACATTTCCGCCAAAAGAAGAGATTGCCCGCCTGACAGCGCGTATGTTGCTTGAAATCAAGGCCGTGCATTTCAATGCCAAGGATCCGTTCACGCTGGCCTCGGGCCTACCCAGCCCGACCTATATTGACTGCCGCACGCCAATATCGCACCCGCGCATCCGTTCAACCATGATGGATTTCATGGTCACCACGGTGATGCGCGATGCGGGGTTCGAGGCGTTTGACAACATTGCTGGCGGCGAAACAGCCGGCATCCCTTTTGCCGCATTGGTCGCCGAGCGGATGGGGCTGCCGATGACGTATGTTCGCAAGAAACCCAAAGGCTACGGACGGGGTGCACGTATTGAAGGGGAGATGAGCGAGGGGCAGAATGTTTTGCTGGTCGAGGACCTGACCACCGATGGCGGATCAAAACTGTCCTTTGTCGATGCGATTCGGGAAACGGGTGCCACTTGCGGTCACACAGCGGTGATATTCTATTACGACATTTTTCCCGAAACCGAGAAAACCTTGGGCGATCACGGGGTTACCTTGCATCATCTTTGCACATGGTGGGATGTTCTGGCCGAAGCCAAGGCGAGTAATGCTTTTGATGCCGCCACGCTGGCCGAGGTTGAGAGTTTTCTGAAGGCCCCAAGGGCGTGGCAGGACGCTCGGAAATCTTAATGCGCAATTACTGCGTTTTTCGTGTATATTGGGGCGGAAACGATACCAGCCACCAAATATAGACAGCATTTTCTATCCACAGGTTTATACAATTTGCGCTGGCGACGGGGGCGGATTAAACAAATCCGGTGGGACAAATGGGTGAGACATGAACGAAATTACGCCGGTCAATTCAGGTCAGGACAGGACAGAAAACGAGGCAGGCATCACCGATGCCCTGCCCCATAACGTCGAGGCTGAACAACAACTGCTGGGCGCGATCCTGACCAATAACGACATTTACGACCGCATCGCGGCGATCATCGGCCCGCAGCATTTTTTCGAGCCCGTACATGCTCGCATTTACGAGATTGCCGCCAGCCGGATTGCCAAGAACAACCTTGCCTCGCCCGTCACGCTAAAGGCGTTTCTGGAAGATGACGAGGGCCTGAAAGAGTTGGGTGGTCCTGCCTATCTGGGGCGCCTTGCCGGGGCGGCCATTTCCAGTTTTGCGGCGCGGGATTACGCGCAGATGATTTACGATCTGGCGATCCGGCGCGAATTGATTGGCCTTGGACGCGATATTTCCGACAAGGCGGCAAAGGTCGACATCGCATCGGAACCTAAGGAGCAAATCGTCGAGGCGGAACAAGCGCTCTATGCGCTGGGTGAGCAGGGTCAGACTGACAGCGGGTTTCAATCGTTTCTAAAGGCCGTCACCGATGCGGTGAATATGGCCAATGCCGCCTATCAGCGCGATGGTGGGATGGCAGGCATTTCCACCGGCCTGACAGATATGGACAAAAAGCTGGGCGGCTTGCATAAATCCGACCTTCTGATTCTGGCTGGACGCCCCTCGATGGGGAAAACCGCGCTGGCCACCAACATCGCCTTTAACATCGCCAAGGCCTATCAAAAGGGCATCCGCCATGACGGCACCGAAGGCGCGATTAACGGCGGCGTCGTCGGGTTCTACAGCCTCGAGATGTCGGCCGAGCAGCTTGCCGCGCGGATTCTGTCCGAGGCAAGCGAGGTGCCAAGCGAGCAAATCCGCCGTGGCGACATGACCGAAGAGGAATTCCGCCGCTTCGTTGAGGCCGCGAAACAGCTGGAGGCTTGCCCGCTCTATATCGACGACACGCCTGCCCTGCCGATTTCGCAATTGGCGGCGCGCGCGCGGCGGCTGAAACGCACCCACGGGCTGGACGTTTTGTTCATCGACTATCTGCAACTGGTGCGCCCCGCCACGGCCAAAGACAGCCGCGTGAACGAGGTGTCCGAGATTACTCAGGGGCTAAAGGCGATTGCCAAGGAATTGGAAATTCCGGTGGTGGCGCTGTCACAGCTATCGCGGCAAGTGGAAAACCGCGACGACAAACGCCCGCAACTGTCGGACCTGCGCGAATCCGGATCAATCGAGCAAGACGCCGATGTTGTGATGTTCGTTTACCGCGAGGAATATTACAAAGAACGCGAAAAACCGGGTGATCACGAGTTGGAAAAGATGGCCACGTGGCAGACCGAAATGGACCACCTGCACGGCAAGGCCGAGATCGTGATCGGCAAGCAGCGCCACGGCCCGATTGGTCATGTGGAACTGTCATTCGAGGGCCAGTTCACCCGTTTTGGCAATCTGGTCAAGCCGTGGCAGCAGCGCGGCGACGGCGAGGACAGTTTTTAGATGGCGCCCTTCCACGCCCTTGTTGTGCTTGAACGCCACAGCGAACATCGCGAAAAAGCGGTTTGAAGGATAGCTGCGGCCATTTTCAGCCTGAACCCTATCCAACATTTCAAATTTGCGAGACACTCTAATGATAGATTTTAACGAACTGCCCGTTCTGGACGGGCGTGCACTGCATGATGGCAGCGATAAATCCAGCCTTATCAATGATTTCCGTACTATCTATGGCGAAATCGGCTTTGGCTACATCGTGAATCACGGCATTGATCAGGGGTTGATTGACGCGGTATTCAATGCCTCGCGCCGCTTTCATGCCCTGCCGATGGAGCAGAAAATGGCGGTGGAGCTGAACGCCCGCCACCGCGGCTATATCCCGATCAACACCTCGACCGATGTGAATTCAAAACTGGCCGACGTGAAAAAACCCAATCAATCCGCCAGCTTTATGATGATGCGCGAGGATACGCAGGCCGACCCTGACCTGTTTTTGTCCGGCCCCAACCAGTGGCCTGATCTGACAGGGTTTCGTGAAACGCTTGTGGCGTATAACGCGGCGCTGACGGACCTTGGCCATCGGTTGATGAATATCGCGTTGCGGGCTGTGGGGGCGCAGGATGATATCCTGCAGGGGTTTACGCCGCCAACCACATGGCTGCGTCTGCTGCACTACCCACCGATGCCCGCCGCAAGCGCGGATGACCTGTTTGGCAGCGCGCCGCATACCGATTTTGGCTGTTTGACCATTCTGGCAACGGATGATGTGGGCGGCCTGCAAGTGCAAACCACCTCCGGCGACTGGATCAATGCGCCCCCTATCCCCGGCGCTTTCGTGGTTAACGTCGGCGACATGCTACACCGGATGAGCAACGGGCAGCTGTTATCGACCCCGCATCGGGTGATCAACAAATCAGGGCGCGAGCGCTATTCCTGCCCGTTCTTCTATGACCCGAATGCCGGTTATGATGTTGCCCCGTTGCCGGGCACGGGTGCGGCGAAATTTGCGCCTGTAAACTACGGCGATTTCCTGCGAGGCGAATTGCAAGCGGGTTATGACAAACACAAAGCCCCGTAAAATGGGCGGGGCAGGCATTTGCGCCGGCCCCGCATCCTGTCGACTATTATTCCAGCCCACGCACCTTAACGCCCGCCTCTTCCAGTTTTGCCAACTGGGATTTGTCGAGGTTTGGCACATCCCTGACCGTCACAGAACGCAATTTAGGCAAGCCAATCAGCGGGCTAAGGTCACTAACCTGCGTGCCCGTCAGATCAAGGCTGCTTAGTTTTTCACGCCCCGCAAGTGACGATATATCAGACACGCCAGTGCCCGTCAGCGTAAGACTGCTTAGCTTTTCCTTGCCCGCCAATACCGAGATGTCGGACACAGATGTGCCGAATAGATCAACGTTCTATATATCCATCAACTCGGAAACTGCTGAAATATCGGCGACTTTTATCTCTTTCAAATTCAGCGTTTGTAATATGGTCATTCCGGCAATTGCCGAGATATCCGTCACACCGGTCTTGCTCAGTTGCAGTGACTTCATCGTCATGATTTTGGCTAGCGGCGCGATGTCTGTCACTGGTGTGCCGGACAGGTTCAAGCTGTTCAACCACGGCATTTTTGTCAACATTGACAGATCGGTAATTTCCAGCCGCGACAGATCAAGAGAATCCAGTTTCGAGATGCTCAACGCCTCTTCGGGGATAACCGTCAGCCCCTTGATCCCGCCAAGGCGCAGTTGATTGCAGCGTTTCTCGTTACATTCCGCTATCTTGGCCAAGGCGTTATCCACCGGGTCGGCCCATGCCGCATGTCCTGTGATCATAAAAGAAGCGATAACGCCCACAGATAAAAATGACTTAAAGCTCATTAAAATTCTCCAAACAATAAACTCGGGGGTGGTCCCGAAAATCAAAAACTGCGTAATTGCAGCCACGTAATCCATGCAACATGTGGTCCAATTCATACAGGGTCAAGGCGGCCCTCGCGTGTTTCCACTTGACCTTGCCCGCCTGCCCGTCAAAAACCCCCTATGGGAAGTGCAACATTAACAATTGATCTGGATGCGATTACTGCCAACTGGCGGGCGCTGGACGCGATGACGGATTGCGAAACGGCGGCTGTGGTCAAGGCCGATGGCTATGGTCTGGGTGTCGGCCGTGTGGCCAAGGCACTGGCGCAGGCTGGTGCCACCAAGTTTTTCGTGGCTGTGTCCGAAGAAGGCGCTGCGGTGCGCGATGCCGTGGGGCCGGACGCGGAAATTCTGGTGTTTGGCGGCCATATGCGCGGCGACACAGATATGATCAGCGATCTACAGCTGATCCCGATGCTGAATTCGCTAGACCAGTTGACCCGCCATTTCGAGGCCCTGCCAAATGCGCCTTTCGGCATCCAGCTGGACAGCGGTATGAACCGGCTGGGGATGGAAGCGGTAGAATGGGACGCGGTGCGCGACATCGTTCTGGCGCAAAACCCCGTGCTGGTGATGAGCCACCTTGCCTGCGCGGACGAGCCTGACCACGCGATGAACGGCCAACAACTGACCGCGTTTCGCGCTATGACAGACGGCATCACAGCGCCCCGCTCGCTGGCAGCCACAGGCGGTATTCTACTTGGGCCCGACTATCACTTTGATCTGACCCGCCCGGGCATCGGCCTATATGGCGGCCTGCCATTCACCGCTGCCCAACCCGTCACCACCCTGTCTTTGCCGGTGATCCAGACCCGCGATTTGCAAGCGGGCGAAACCGTGGGCTATGGTAACGCATGGCGCACCAACACCACCGCCACCATAGCCACCCTGTCAGGCGGCTATGCCGACGGGTTGATCCGCGCCCTCTCGAACGGCGCGACATTCTGGGCCAATGACATTGCCTGCCCGTCTGTAGGCCGCATATCAATGGACCTTATTACAGTTGATATCAGTCACCTGCACGAGGTTCCTCATCATCTTGATATACTTGGGCCTCAGCAAACCGTGGACGATGTAGCAGCTATGGCAGGCACCATCGGCTATGAAATCCTGACCTCATTAGGCCCACGATATACCCGCCGCTATGCAGGCGGGTTTTCTAGGGGGTTTGCCCAATGACGCTGCTTGCCCCCGTTGCCACGCTTGGCCGTAACACAATGGAACTTCTGGCCGCCATTGGCCGGATCGCGATATTTTTCGCCCAGACGATTGGCCATATGCTGCGCCCGCCGTTTTATTTCAAGGAATTCGGTCATGCCCTGCTGACCATCGGCTATTTCAGCCTGCCGGTCGTTGGGCTGACCACTTTTTTCACCGGCGGCGCATTGGCTTTGCAGATTTATGCTGGCGGCGCACGGTTCAGCGCCGAGGCCGTGGTGCCCTCGATTGTGGCCATCGGCATGGCACGGGAACTTGGCCCTGTTTTGGGCGGTTTAATGGTGGCAGCACGGGTCGCGTCCTCAATCGCTGCTGAAATCGGCACGATGAAAGTGACCGAGCAAATTGACGCGTTGGTCACACTTTCGACCCACCCGATGAAATACCTGACCGTGCCGCGCGTGCTGGCCGCAACCATCGCGGTTCCGATCCTGATCGCGGTTGGCGATAGCATCGGAATTATGGGCGGCTATATCGTCGGGATCACGCGGCTGGACTTTAATTCTGCCGTCTATCTGCATAACACCGTTGATTTTCTAGAAATGTGGGACATCACATCCGGCCTGCTGAAAGGCGCTGTGTTCGGCTTTATCGTCGCCTTGATGGGCTGCTATTACGGGATGAATTCGGGCCGTGGCGCACAGGGCGTGGGCCATGCCACAAAATCGGCAGTGGTGGCCGCATCAATCCTGATCCTCGCCTCCAACTACCTGCTAACAGAATTGTTTTTCTCCGCATGATTACGCTTGATAATGTTCACAAGGCCTTTGGCGCCAACAAGGTTTTGCAGGGAGTTAACCTGACCATCCCGCGTGGCGAAAGCATGGTGATCATTGGCGGGTCCGGCACGGGTAAATCGGTGGCGCTGAAATCCATTCTGGGGCTGGTAACGCCCGACAGCGGCACCATCACCGTGGACGGTCAGGACGTGACCAAGGTAGAGCGCGACGCGTTCCTTGCCCGTTTCGGCATGCTGT
>JAFLKA010000330.1 GCA_022712735.1 Marinosulfonomonas sp.
GCACTGATATATCCGGATTTAGCCAAGCCAAACTCAGCGCGGTCGCACGCCAGCTTAACGAGCGACCGAGAAAGACCTTGCAATATCAAACGCCAGCAGAGAAATTTGAGGCCTGTGTTGCAGCGACCCGTTGAAACCACAGCCCAAATCGTCTCTTCACAGTGCAGGTGGAGGATAAGGGCTGATTAGTGGCCTCCGGATAAAACCGCACTTGAAAGCAGTACGATATCGCACTAATTAGTGCGATATCGTACTTTAAAGGAGTTGTGCAATGTCACTTACGAGACGCAAAATGATTGGTCTTGTCGGCGGAGGGTTCGTGCTCGCCGCGACCGCATCTGCAGGTGGATTTTTGGCCACCCGCCGCCCCAGCAGGGCACTCGCGCCATGGGCGATGGCGGGCGATTACTCTGAGCCGCGCATGCGCGCGCTGTCATACGCAATACTCGCGCCAAACCCTCACAACCGTCAACCTTGGATAGCTGAATTGCAAGGGGATGACCGACTTGTCATCCACAGAGACAAAGCACTAAACTTGGCCGAAACCGACCCATTTGACCGCCAATTGACCATTGGTATGGGCTGCTTCCTAGAACTATTGCGGATGGCCGCCGCACAGGATGGCTATGTACTTGATACTGAGCTCTTTCCAGAAGGCAATGATGGGCCGGTTGCGCATGTTCGCTTTGCCCAAGGCGGCCTGCCTGATCCCTTGTTTAGGAATGTATTTGACCGGCACACAAACCGGCAAGCCTATGAAGGCCGCGCGGTTGCTACCGATGCGGAAGTGACTTTAGCGGAATTCGCCACCATCAAAAGCGATCCAGCGGATGTCGCTGTGCTACGAACTCTGACGTGGGAGGCCATGAAAGTTGAGATGACCACCCGCCATGTCCAGATGGAAAGTGTAGAACTGATGCGATTTGGCAAGGCCGAGATCGAAGCAAATCCGGATGGCATTTCACTAGGCGGACCGTTTCTGGAAAGCTTAATGCTAGTTGGTATGCTGAGCCGCGAAGATCAGGCAGATCCAACCAGCGACAGCTTCAAACAAGGGCTTGAAATAATCCAAAAAGCGATGATCGCGACCCCAGCCTATGTGGTGCTAACCACCGAGGGCAACACACGCGTTGACCAGATCAATGTCGGGCGTGACTGGATCAGGATGCATTTTGCCGCAACGGGGCTTGGACTTGCGGTACAACCTGTTAGTCAAGCATTGCAGGAATACCCAGAGATGAGTGCGCATTACGCTGCGGCCCACCAAATGCTGGCAGCGCCCGGCGAAACATTGCAAATGCTCGGGCGGCTGGGCTATGGTCCTGCAATTGACGCCAGCCCGCGCTGGCCATTGGAAACACGTATCGCAAATGCCGGATGACAACCTAGATCCCTTTTTCGCATTGATTGTCGAGGTGGGGATCATCAACCAAATCAGTACGGCGTTTCTCGAGGCACGCCTGCCGGACGGTTTGTTGGTGTCACATTTTAGCGTTGTAAACCACTTGATACGGGTTCGTGACGGGTCTACCCCGCTGGAACTGGCGCGCGCTTTTCAAGTACCAAAAACATCGATGTCACACACTCTGGCTGGATTAGAGAAAAATGGTTTTGTTGAAACCCACCCCAACCCGGGTGACAAGCGGTCCAAACAAGTGTGGTTAACGGCCGACGGGCGGCAATTTCGCAACGAGGCATTGATGCAATTAGTACCAATTTTCCAAGCTCTGGCGGAGCGGTTTTCGCCCGAACGGGTCCTATCAATTCTGCCCGAACTGAGTGACTTCCGCGAGGTGCTTGATAAATTGCGGGACGAGATAAAGTAGTGTCGCGGAGAATAGTGTCCGTATCAGCCCAAAGCAGCCTTCAAAATTCCGACCTAATTTGCTCTGGGATGCCGCTGGTGTAAAAAAACTCTTTGATACGGAAGTGGATGTGAGAATATGATATTCGACTGCCGCCTCACTGGCGCAGAACCTGGATAAATTGGATAAGACTTGGCATTCTGGCGCAACGAATTCTCACAAGAACAAATCGAGTTTATTTTTGAACAAATTAGGAGAATTCGAGGTGTCGGAAACAATGGGCGTATCAGTTTTAAAGGCAGAGACTACAACAACTGGGTCGCTATTTTGGTCTCGGCCCTTGGATTAAGGGTCAAAAGCGACGCCCTTAACCGCTGGGAAACACCTCAAACATCAGATTTGACAAAAACTCGCTTCAACTTTACCTTTGGCCCAATATCAAAGGGATCGCAACAGCTCTTGGGTTTTCAATCCGTTTTTCAGCCCTAAAGACCATCGACAAGAATTTGGAAATCCACGTTATGCCTGCATTCTCTTTATCTCCGTCTCTTGATTTCGACTCTAATCAACCTTTGGCGGAGGGGATCGAGGTTCTGAGCAATGCTCTGGTTGTTTCTTGGGCGGAAGGGTCTTCTAGTGGGGCATCCCGTCCCGGGGGAGTTTATACCGCTGACGGGAAGTGGTGTGATGTTGCGAGTGCTTGGCGTAACCCGAATTATAGAGTTCTTCTGCCTGCCGCCGCTCCAAATGAAGATGAAATCGAGACACTTCGCGGTACTTGGTTGTTTGGCGGTATGCTTTACGGCCATTTTGGCCATTTTCTTTGTGAATCCACCAGTCGCCTTTGGGGTGCCGCACATAGCCCGCTTCCGTTGGATGGTGTTGTTTATATCCCCAAAAAACATATGACTTGGCCCCGGCGGGCTATCAACTCTCATAAGAGGTTTTTCGACGCCCTTGGCCTGTCGGATTTTGATATTCAGCTCTCCAATGCTCCTTTGCGCGTTGAGCGTTTGATTGTTCCCCCTCAGGGGTTTGGTATGCATGCGATGATTGCCGGCGCACCAGAATACCGGGACTATATCCACGATAATCTGGGCCGCGATATTGCGGCTGAAGGCCCAGAGATGTTGTATATTTCTCGGTCCAAGTTGTTTGTGAAACGAGGCTCAGTCCTAGGAGAAGTGCGTCTTGAAGAGCATCTTGTTGCCGAGGGTTATGAGATTTTTCACCCACAAGAACACCCGATTGAGGTACAAATCGCGCGGTACAAAGCTGCTCGGCAGATTATCTCTCTGGATGGTTCAGCTTTACATTTGGCTGCTTTTTTTGCCAATAAAAACAGTCGCTTTGCAATCTTAAGCCGCCGTCCGGGCGAGTTGATCAGTGATTTCAAAACCCAACTTGAAACATTTGCAGATGTTGTCCCGCTTTTGATCAATGAAGTTCACCGGTTTTGGGGGGCTAAGGGTAAGGCGCAGCGCAATGAACTTTATAGTTTAATGGACTTCCCTGCCATTCAGAGTGTTTTGCGCGAGAATGGGTTTGTTCGAGACAGCAGGTGCTGGCCAAATCTAGATGAAGCAGAATTGGCCCAAGCGCTGAAGGAAATCAGCGACCGGATGGGGGTCCCTTTTCAAGAAGTTTTCATTAGCTAAGTTGGGCTGGCAAACCCCGGTAGGTATGCTTTTGAGGGTATTGCCAAGTTGTTCTCTTTGTTTGATCAGGCTATGCTAAAAGAGGTAGGCGCTATGCTTGCCAGATAAAGCCTAAAGGCGAAATTGAATTGGAATTTTGAGATTTTGATAGAACCTACCGATCTCCATGGCATTTTAATAATCTCTCCGCGTCGCTTTGGTGATGACCGCGGTTTTTTTTGTGAGACGTGGAACGCTGGTGCGCTCGCCAAACACGGCATCAACACCGTCTTTGTTCAGGACAATCAATCGCTTTCTGGTGCCGTTGATACCGTTCGCGGTCTGCACTACCAATCTCCCCCTCACGCGCAGGATAAACTGGTGCGTTGCGGACGCGGGGCACTGTTGGATGTGGTGGTGGATATCCGCAAGGGCTCGCCAACTTACGGGGAATGGATCGGAGTTGAGCTATCGGCCGAGAACGGCAAGCAGCTACTGATCCCCAAGGGTTTCCTGCATGGGTTTGTCACATTAGAGCCGGACACAGAGATCCTATACAAATGCTCGGACTACTACGCGCCGGAGTGTGACGGGGCGATACGGTTTGACGATCCGGACATCGGTGTGGATTGGGGCATTTCGCCGGATCAAGCGGTATTGTCAGAAAAGGACGCAGCCGCGCCATTCCTCAAGGATTTTGACAGCCCATTCACCTTTGAGGCCATCAAATGAAGCTGCTTGTCACAGGTGGAGCAGGTTTCATCGGTTCGGCCGTTGTGCGCCAAGCCATTGCCGCAGGGCACCAAGTTGTTAACCTCGATGCGCTGACCTATGCGGCTTGCCTTGATAACGTCGCGAGCGTCTCCGACAGCCCGCTTTATGCTTTCGAGTACGCCGACATTCGTGATCCTGACGCGCTCGCGCGCATTTTCGACCAACACAAACCCGATGCCGTGATGCATCTGGCAGCGGAGTCTCATGTTGATCGGTCGATCGACGGGCCTGCCGCGTTTATCGAGACCAATGTTAACGGCACATATCAGTTACTCGAGGCGGCGCGTGCTTATTGGCAGGCGGAGGGCAAGCCTGAAGGTTTTCGCTTTCACCACATCTCGACTGACGAGGTCTACGGGACTCTCGGCCCCACTGGTATGTTCACGGAAGACACCCCCTATGCGCCGACTTCGCCCTATTCGGCCTCCAAAGCATCGTCCGATCATCTGGTCCGCGCTTGGCACGAGACATATGGCTTGCCGGTTGTCATAACCAATTGCTCGAATAATTACGGCCCGTATCATTTTCCGGAAAAACTGATCCCTGTTGTAATTTTGAAGGCCTTAGCTGGCGAGCCTATTCCCGTTTATGGCGACGGTAAAAATATTCGCGATTGGCTTTACGTCGAAGATCACGCCGATGCACTCCTGACGGTATTGACGCAGGGCACGGTGGGCCGGACATACAATATTGGCGGCGAGAACGAGGTGACCAACATTGAACTCGTTCGCGCGATTTGCACAATTCTCGACGCCAAACGCCCCACAGACACGCCATATGCCGAGCAAATCATTTTTGTTACTGACCGCCCTGGCCACGACCTTCGTTACGCGATTGATCCAACACGTATTCGCACAGAACTGGGCTGGCGACCCTCGGTTACGTTGGAACAGGGGTTGGAGATGACAGTGCAATGGTATCTCGACAACGAGGAGTGGTGGCAGGCACTGCAAAACCGTCGGGGAGTCGGTGACCGCCTCGGGATCACCAAATGAAAATCCTTGTGTTTGGCAAAACGGGGCAGGTCGCGCGTGAATTGCAGCGTCAGGCCGATGTCACGGCGCTTGATCGATCGCAAGCCGACTTATCCGATCCTGCAGCCTGCGCTGCAATTGTCCGGCATACGGACGCGGATGTCATCATCAACGCCGCAGCCTATACCGCCGTTGATCAAGCCGAGACGAATGAGGATTTGGCAACGACCATCAACGCGACCGCTCCAACCGAGATGGCCAAAGCTGCGGCCGCTCGTGGATTGCCCTTCCTGCATGTCTCGACGGATTACGTGTTTGATGGGTCGGGCAGCACACCACACAACCTTGATGACGCCACATGCCCGATCAACGCCTATGGCCGGAGCAAACTTGCGGGTGAACAGGGCGTGGCTGCCGCTGGAGGAACCTATGCGATCCTCAGGACGTCGTGGGTGTTCTCGGCGCACGGTGCCAATTTTGTTAGAACCATGCTTCGACTTGGTAAAGAGCGCAGCGTACTTGGCATCGTTAACGATCAAATTGGCGGTCCGACCCCCGCCGCCGACATCGCGGCGACTTTGCTGCAATTGGCTGGCCAACTTCGCCCCGAAACTTGCGGCACCTACCACTATGCAGGGGCTCCTGACGTTAGCTGGAAAGACTTCGCGTCCGAGATTTTTCTGCAAGTGGGTCTACCTGTCGAGGTTTCCGGCATTCCGACCACAGATTATCCAACACCCGCAAAGCGGCCGCTTAACTCGCGGCTCGATTGCACCGAGATACAAAATGTGTTCGCTATTCCACAACCCGACTGGCAGGCGGGCCTGACCAAAGTTCTACAAGACCTAGGAGAAATTTGAATGACCACGCGCAAAGGCATCATCCTCGCCGGAGGCTCTGGAACTCGACTGTACCCTGTCACAATGGGTGTCTCGAAGCAGCTGCTGCCGATCTACGACAAACCCATGATTTACTACCCGCTATCCGTACTGATGTTGGCGGGCATCCGCGAGATTGCAATTATCACCACGCCTGACGACCAAGTGCAATTCCAACGGCTACTCGGTGACGGTTCGCAATGGGGTTTACAGTTCAGTTTCATAATACAGCCCGATCCGGCCGGTCTGGCTCAGGCATATATCTTGGCCGAAGAGTTTCTGGCTGGCGCCCCCTCGGCGATGGTGCTGGGCGACAATATATTCTTTGGTCACGGTCTGACCGAAGTGCTCATCCAGGCCAACGCCCAAACTGGCGGCGGTATGGTCTTCGGCTATCGAGTTTCCGATCCTGAACGGTACGGCGTCGTAGGATTTGACGAGGATGGAATGGTGACATCTATCATCGAAAAACCGGAGGTCCCTGCCTCTAACTACGCCGTCACAGGTTTGTACTTCCTGGACGGAACCGCCTCCGAAAAAGCCAAACAGGTCAAACCCTCCGCCCGAGGAGAGCTGGAAATAACAACTTTACTTGAAATGTATCTCAATTCAGGCACCCTAACCGTCAAGAAAATTGGCCGAGGCTATGCTTGGTTGGACACCGGCACCCACGGCAGTCTTCTAGACGCAGGGAACTTCGTGCGGACACTGGAGAAACGACAAGGCCTACAAGTCGGCAGCCCCGACGAGATTGCGTTTGAGAAAGAATGGATTGACGCCGATCACCTGAAAAAACGAGCAGAAGTATTTAAGAAAAATGATTATGGACGGAGTTTGGAGCGGTTACTTAAAAACTGATTACTGCAAAGGGGCCTGCCGCAAAGTTTACGAGAGTTTCCTTCTGCGTCTAATTTTGTATAAGCCGTTTCAAAAGCTACCGGCAGGACACATCAAAGATGAGCATTGATTTCAAAGGTAGCGTCGCTGTTTTTGATGCGTTAGCTCAACAGAACTCACCATATTTAGAGTGAAATCAAATTCACGCCAGGCATCCTTTCAATAAGCTCAACATCGTACTCATAAATTTGTGTCAATGAATCAACCGTGTTTTGGGTCCAGCTGGAAATACTGGCTTCAATTTCATCTGCCCCCTCAATAACGAATTTATCCAGAAAAATATTTTTTATACGACGGCGCTGGTGCTCATTATGTTCTGGTCGGTCATTTAAATACTGCTTCAACAGCTTCAGGCCGTCAGGTTGCATTAGATCCTGAATAACATCCAAATCGCCTTTAAAAGGTGTCGAATAGTCAACATCTGTAATCTCGCGAAGTATAGTGGGCCAGAGAATAGGAGTGTCTTCGTAGCACCAAACTGTAATTGGGCAATCTGGGTTTGCCTCTTGAATGCGTCGTATGACATCAGACCAGAGAACGGTTCTCAAGTCTATAGTATCTAAAAACTCACGGAATCTTTCAGTCGATTGCTCGGCTAATGCCTCTGGAATAAAGCTGGATGGGTTTCTTATTCCTAAAAAGAATTCGCATGGGTTATCTGGAAACAAGTTTCGTAGCCGAGACGTATTTCCCCCTACGTTCTCATAAAAAACACCCTTCTGGAACATCCAGGATGGAACTCCCATAAAGCTACCATTAGAGAAAACTATACGGTCCACCGTCTTGTTTTTTACAATCTGTGCCAGCAGACTTTCTTGCTGTTCAAGCGTGGCTTCTTCACCTTGAAGGGCTTCGATACTGTTATTGATTAAAGCGCGATATTGGTTGCGACGCTTTATTAATACCCCATGATCTGTTAACAGTTCCGGATTCTTTTTCAAAGATGACGTCATCTGGTTCTCATCGGTATAAGCGCCGCCAAGATGGTAGATCATAGTGATGTTGTTTTTCATTTACAGTATTACCCTCTGAATAGTATCCGTCTTAATCAAGCGCTATATTTGTCCATATTCGGTTTTGCTTTATCAGCAAGTAGGCTAACAAGATAAGCTCCTAGTGTTCTAGACGGGATCGTCAAGTTGATGGCCTTTCATCTCAATTTTAAACATCCGGCATGACAAAACGCAAGAATTTAACAGGCTTCAAAGGCCATCGGTTTTCACCTGAAACCAGCGGATACGCCGTTTGGCTGTACTTTCGTTTCGGTCCCATTGTTGCTCTGCCTTTGCACATAGTATACGGTTAAATGAGCGACATAATACCGCGACAGGCCCAATTCCATAATATCTACATGCTGGATTAGCCGGTAGACCTCGGCTAGGGTAGATGAGAGATTGCGACTAGCCAAATTGAGAAAATAGATGCGTAAGAGTATATCCATAGAAATGTCAGATGACGGTCTGTCGATTGCAATATGTGCGGACCGAAGTGTCAGGGGCTTAATTCAGCCTGTGATGGAGGAAATTTACAAGACACTCGTTGAATTCATTGATGTAGCTACGACTGCAAAAAGATATGCCCGAGTTTGGAGCGGGAACTAATTGAAATGTTGCAAGAAGTTAAAGAACATGCCTCAGATATTGTGGATGCAGAGCTCGATAAAATTGAATTAGATTGAGCAACAGTTGACCTGCACCCTAAGCGCTCTTGTAAAGGGTATTTTTCTTAAACAAGCGGGGTGTAAAGAAGATTACCCATTTTACCCTTTGATTGGTTTCGATGGCGCAGTAAGTATAAAATACCGAAAAACCCCATCATGTGCTTTGGGGTGAGAATGATTAAGCTACATTCGGAGTGCGTGATACAATGTCCAAGAAAGACCTGACAAGCATCGAGAGAAATATTGTCCTTCGTGGTGACGGCGGGGTTTTGATTTCAGCCCCGAATGGCGATGTGATCCAATATGATGACAGCGGATTGGTGTTGCGCTTGTCGGATAAGGTCATTCAGGATATTGCCGTACGCTTGGAGGCCCAGCAACCGACCCAAGTAAAATCCGCGCATCCGGATATTGAACCGGATCATTGCGGGGCACAG
>JAFLKA010000479.1 GCA_022712735.1 Marinosulfonomonas sp.
CCCGTAAAATCGGCTTCCAATTCGTCATACCCTTGTATGTCGCTGGTGCTGACGCCCAGCAGATCATGCAGAACGAATTGGATGTCTTTGACGGGTGCGGTGTAGCTGGGCATGGTTGGGTATCCTTAATTGTTATTCGGCGGCACGCAGTTCAAATGACGCGAGTTTCTCGGCACCCCATTTGATATGTTTCTTCAAATCGACAATCGCCTCGCCCAATTCTTCAAATTGCAGCTCCATTGCGGCCAGACGCAAGCATGCCTGTTCATAAACGCGGGGTAGTTGTGTTTGGCCTTTGTCACCCACATCATAAAGATCCAGCAATTGACGGGATTCTTCCAGACTGAAGCCAAATCGTTTGGCACGCAAGATCAGCTTTAGCCTTGCGCGTTCACGTTTGGTGAACAGCCGTTTTTGTCCTTCGCGGATTGGCGAAAGAAGCTCTTTGGATTCATAAAACCGTAATGTGCGGGCTGTTACATCAAACATGTCGCACATTTGTCGAATTGTCATTGTGTCATAGTCTTTCATGGCACGCTCCTAGTATGGCCCTCGTTACTGGTCAGGACATGCGGTGCGCTCGCTCACCTTACAACCATGCTTGACGTTAAGGTAAATGTAACGTCGCGTCATACCCGATTTGACGAAACGTCAGGAAAGCTGACGTAGGGTCAAACGAAAGAAAATTATGCCGGTAAATTTCAGGTTTCTGGCCCGAGGTAAGGTATTCCATACCTTATTTTACTGGCTTTAACGTCTTTGCGGCCTCATTGCGCAATTGTTGTAGTTCTGAAATTGATTCGTCGAGCTGTTGGCGTTGTTTGCCCAGCTCGTCCAGTTGGCGGTCTGCCCGCTCCACCCAGATCTCCAATTGTGCCTCGGTGCCCTTTTGCTCGTAAATCTCGAGCCATTGGCGGATTTCCTCAAGCGAGAAGCCAAATCGCCGACCGCGCAGGATCAGCACCATACGCGCGGTTTCGCGCGCGCCATAGCTGCGGGTGCGCCCGTTTTTATCAGGGGTTAGCAGTTCAATGTATTCGTAATATCGCAGGGTGCGCGGGGTCACGTCGAAACGGGTGCACATCTCTTTGAAGGTTAGTTGGCTGTCAGACATCCGGCGGGCTTTCATTCTTTGTTAAGAACAGGCTACCCGCAACGCATTATTGTTGCAATTGCTTCAGTTCATAAAACCCGGTGCAAAGAAATGGAACAGATAGGCCAGCAGGATCGCAGGGAAGGCCGAATAGAGCGTGGCCATCATTGCGATCTTTGGATTTAGTGCAATCGCGGGGAACAAGGCGTCGCCATCATTGGAGATCGCGTTGCCGACAAGGGCCGAGAACGGGATCAGCCCGTTAATATAGAACGTCGAGACCAGCACCTGTGGCCCGCATCCAGGAATGAACCCGATCAAAATGCCGACCATCGGCAACAGAACCCCGACCGAGTTGAACATCGCTTTCAAATCCAGCCCCGCGTAGGCGACGATATAGTCAAACGCAAGGTAGGCGCCGATCACCCAGACGGTGATAAAGCTGGTTTCCTCGGCCATGCGGGTGACAGGCGAATCCTTGGCGTTGGTCATGGCTTGCAGGTTCGAGGTCGACCAGACCAGCAGGCCAACCAGAATGCCGGTAAGGCCAACCCAATGCATGAAATCGCCGTATACGGCCTCTAGGTCCATCTGCGCCAGTTGCGAGATGCCGATCACCAGACCGGGGATAGCGATGGCCAGATAAAGGTAATCTTTGGCGCGGGTGCGTCCGATCAGCGGGGCCAACTCGCATTGGGCGGCGGATTCAGAGACCGCACCACCGATTTTCAGCCAGTCAATGATCCAGCCGGTCAGAACCCCTACAGTCAGCGACAGCGGCAGCACCACCATCGCCGCATCAGGGCGTGTGGCGATCAGCAAAAATGCAGCATCGCCCATGGTGGCCGTCAGCGCCGCAACCACAGCACCAAAGCCAACGTTGCCCGAGGAATAGGCAGCAACCACAACCACTGCACCGCCGCAGCCCGGCGTTGCGCCCAACAGGGACGCCAGCGGCACTTGAAAGCCTTTGGCGTTGCGCAACGCGTCGCCAATATCGAATTTGAAAATACGCTCGGCCCCGTAAAACAGCATTAATGTGGCTGCCACAAATGAGGCGACCTGCACATAGGCGTCAACCATCAGGCTGCGGGTCAATGGGCCCAATTCACCAGGCGCGACCGCCAAGGCGAAATAGATCAGCACAACAAGTAGCCGTCTCATACGGAACGGGCCGAGTTTGTCCTTGGCCACGAATGGCGAAGGAAGGAGGACTTGGGGCGTTGTTGTCGGGTGCATGTCTATTCCTGCAATTGCGAATTATTCTCAATTGCAACAAATAACACTTGCGGCGTGTTTGGCAAGGGCCAATAACAAGCAACAACAAGACGTGAACACAGGATCGGAAAACCCGCAGATGCCAAATCTAAGAACCGCGCAGATCAGACAGGTTTTTTCCGCCATGCCGCATTTTCAGGCGCTGGGCATGGAAATGGGCGAGATTGGTGATGGCAAGGCCGAGATTTCGATGGCCTATAACGAGCGTTTCATCGGCGATCCCGAAACCGGCGTGATTTCGGGCGGGGCGGTTTCGGCCTTGATGGATACCAGCAGCGGGGCGGCGGTGATGTGCCATCCAACCGGCACCATGGGCACGGCGACGCTGGATTTGCGCATTGACTATATGCGCCCCGCAACACCGGGCCAGCGGATCACGGCGCATGCAGAATGTTATCACGTGACGCGCTCGGTGGCTTTTGTGCGGGCGACAGCCACGGACGAAGATACGGCACGGCCTGTGGCCACGGCGACGGGCACCTTTACCATTCAGCGCGAAGAGGGGATTTTGAAATGAGCCGTCCTCATGAACCTGTGCCCCATGAATCTGTGCAAGTGATCAAACAACGGCGCGATGCTGCGCTGACATCTTTGGTCAACGGGGTGCCATATATCAGTTTTCTCGGGGTGAAGTTTGATCGTCGCGGGGACGAGCTGACAGCGGTGTTGCCGTTTGACGATAAGCATATCGGCAACCAGATGTTGCCGGCACTTCACGGTGGGGCGACGGCGGCGTTTCTGGAAATCGCGGCGGTGATCGGCCTAAGCTGGCAAATGCTGTGGAACGACATTGAAAGTGGCGAGATGGGGGCGGATATGTCCCTGCCACGCCTGCCAAAGACCATTGATTTCACCATTGATTATTTGCGCACTGGTCTGCCGCGTGACGCCTATGCGCGGGCGCGGGTGAACCGGTCGGGGCGGCGCTATGCGTCTGTGCATGTCGAGGCGTGGCAAGACAATCGCCAGCGTTTGTTTGCGCAGGCCACGGGGCATTTCCTGATGCCGCAACGCGGTGAGTGACGCTGAGAGTTCCCTGACCCATTCCCGCGTTCTGAAAATTGCCCTGCCGATTGTGATTTCCAACGCCACCGTGCCGATACTGGGCGCGGTCGATACCGGTGTGGACGGGCAATTGGGTTTGGCCGCACCGATTGGGGCTGTCGGGATCGGTGCGATCATCCTGACCGGCATTTACTGGATGTTCGGGTTCTTGCGGATGGGCACATCGGGCATGACAGCGCAGGCGCACGGGGCGGGGGAGCGCGCCGAGGTGGTGGCGCTGCTGGTGCGGGCCTTGATCATCGGATTTGGTCTGGGTCTGTGTATGATTGCGCTGCAAGTGCCGCTGTTCTGGGCGGCGTTTCAGGTCTCGCCTGCCTCAAGCGAAGTCGAGGGCATGGCGCGGCAATACATGCAGATCAGGGTGTGGTCAGCCCCCGCAACTGTGGCGTTATACGGCATCAGCGGCTGGTTGATCGCGCAGGGGCGCACGCGAGCCATTCTGGTGCTGCAGCTGTGGATGAATGGCGTCAACATCGGGCTGGACCTGTGGTTTGTGCTAGGGTTGGACTGGGGCGTTGAGGGCGTGGCGATTGCCACGTTTATCGCTGAATGGAGCGGGCTGGCGCTGGGCCTTTGGTTGTGCCGTGCGGCATTCGCGGGCCGGATGTGGCGCGATTGGGCGGTGGTGTTTGACCGTGCACGACTAAAGGCGATGGCGCTGGTGAATGGCGACATCATGATGCGCTCTTTTTTGTTGCAGGCGATATTCATATCATTCCTGTTTTATGGCGCACGGTTCGGCGATGTGACCTTGGCCGCCAACCAGATATTGCTGCAATTTCTGGAAATCACCGCCTATGCGCTGGACGGGTTTGCCGCCGCAGCCGAGGCGTTGGTGGGCCAAGCGCTGGGCGCGCGCAACCGTGCCGGTTTG
>JAFLKA010000237.1 GCA_022712735.1 Marinosulfonomonas sp.
ATGGTCACGGCCACGCCCGACATTGCTTTGGGTATCCTGACCGCTGACTGCTCACCCGTGCTGTTTGCCGACACGCAGGCCGGCGTCGTTGGTGCGGCCCATGCCGGATGGAAAGGTGCAATTGGCGGCATACTCGAGGCCACACTGGACGCAATGGAGGCACTGGGCGCGACCCGCGCCAACATCGCCGCCGTGATCGGCCCCTGCATCAGTCAGGCCGCCTATGAGGTCGGGCCGGAATTTATGGACACGTTCATGGCCGATGATCCAGACCATGCACGTTTCTTTGCCGGTGGTACGGGTGATCGTGTCCAGTTCGATCTACCCGCCTTTGGGCTGCACCGTTTGCGCAAGGCCGGTGTGGGCCAGGCAGAATGGAGCCGCCATTGCACCTATAGTGATGCAGGCCGGTTTTATTCCTACCGGCGCAGCGTGCACCAAAAAGAGGCCGATTACGGGCGGCTGATTTCCGTCATCCGCATTTAGGCCAATCAGGCAAACTTTGACGCAACCATGGCAAACCTTGCCCAAGTCCTGCCCGAATTCAGGAAACAATCCGCGTAATTTTGTCGGATTAGGACGGGTAGACAACCCAATCCCCCATAAAACAAGGCGCAATGATACAGGCAGCACCCCGCCTTATTTGCCGAATAATAAATCGGTTTTTATACAAACTTTCTTTTTCCCCGCCATTCTGCTGCCCGAATACCCCGCCATATTATGTCTTGTCAGCACATGGTGACACAGAATTTCGCGGCAAGCGCCTACAGGCACCGCCAATACGAAACAAACGGGAGCAGACAGATGCAAAAGCAAAAACGCATGATCAACAACATTATCACCGAGGCCGCAAAAACCGACGTGGTTATGCCTTGGGCCCGCGGCGCACGTCGCACTGAATGGATCGTAAAACGTGGCGCACGCTCAACATCGCGGAAAACCGTTCGCGCCTGATATCTTCGACGCGTATAAGATTTATTGCGCCGACAAACACATTTTAACAAGCTCTCAGGCCACCTTCACCGGTGGCCTTTTCCTTTGCCTATTTCCCATGTCCATTTCCCGCCCATCTTTCCATGTCCGAATCAAAATAAGGCACTCTGGTCCTGATTTTAGAAACAGTTCCTGCAATCGGGCCTGATTAAACCCCGATCCGCACCCATTAGTGGTTAATTTTTGACAATGTGCCACCATTGCGTTCATTTTCCCCTTAACAAATTCACTATGCATCTTCGGTGGGGACCGAAGGAAGATGTGCCACCGAAAGGGACGCATCATGGACTACCCCCGCCGCTCAAAACCAATGGGCATAGAAAATAACAATACGGTTCCCCATACATGGACCGCTCGACCAGACAGGCGACCTCTGCGTGCCATGCCTCGGACACGCCGTTACGAGGTCGCTTATCTGGGCCACAACTCCGAAATTATGGATTTCAACCGGATCGCCCCTGCGATGCCAGTGTTTGAAGACGCCTTTTGCGCAATGGCGCGGGGCACGCTGATTGCCACCGAAGACGGGCCGGTTGCGGTCGAAGACCTGCTGCCGGGCACCCGCGTCTGCACGCGGGATAACGGGGCGCAAACACTGCTCTGGGTCGGATCAATGAACATCATTTCCGGCGCTAAAAACCAGTCCGAGGGCATGGGAAACCTGTCGCGCGTCACCGCCGACAGCTTCGGTCTGGGCCGCCCGATGCCGGATCTGTTGCTCGGACCACGCGCCCGCCTGTTCCGTCAGGATGCCGCCCTGATATCGGCTATGGGCACAACCGCCGCCCTTGCCCCGATCACCGCCTTTATTGATGGCGATACGGTGTTGGAAATCACCCCCGCAGCGCCAGTGCGCGTATATCATCTGGCCTTCGCGCAGCACCAAATCATCTGCGCCAACGGGTTGGACATCGAAAGCTATCACCCCGGATATCGGGACGAAATGCGCCTGAACGGCGAAATGCGGTCACTGTTTTTGGCCATGTTCCCGCACATTACATCCTTAAGCGCCTTTGGCTCGCTGGCCTATCCACGGATGTCGCGTGATGCGGCTCTCGGGGTTTTGGCCGCATAAATGCGGTCAGGCGGATTTATTCAGCCGCTGTTCCAACACGTCAAACGGCACGCCCGGCTCGTCCTTGGCCCCACGAATAACCAGTGACGTCTTAACACTGGCCACATTGTCGGCCGAGGTCAGCTGCTCGGTCAGGAAATTCTGGAATGTCGAAAGATCCGGCGCCACGCATTTCAGGATGAAATCCACCTCGCCATTCAGCATGTGGCACTCGCGCACCAGCGGCCAGCCTTGGCATTTTGTCTCGAACGCCGACAGGTCCACTTCGGCCTGCCGCTGCAAACCGACCATTACAAACACCTGCACCTCGAACCCCAGTTCGCGAGCATCCACATCGGCATGATAGCCCCGAATATATCCGCTTTCCTCTAACGTGCGCACACGGCGCAGGCACGGCGGGGCCGAAATGCCGACACGTCTGGCAAGTTCAACATTGGTCATCCGCCCGTCAGCCTGCAATTCAGCCAGTATCATCCGGTCAATTTGATCAAGTTTCGATGCGGCCATGATTATCCCCTACGTCATTTTCGCGGATTGTATGCGCAGGCCCACCTGTGCGCAACAATATTTCGCAAGTGCGCAATATTCTTAGCGAACCGGTAAATTCCGCGTCATTTCCCCGCGCGTGGCCTACGGGGGCTTTTCCTGCCCGCATTGGGCGATTATATCAAACGGAACAACCCGTTTTCAAAGGAGCCTGTCATGGCTGATACACGTCACACAAAAGTTCTGATTATCGGCTCTGGCCCTGCGGGATACACCGCCGGTGTCTATGCCAGCCGCGCCATGGTGGAGCCAATTCTGGTGCAAGGGCTCGAGCCAGGTGGCCAGCTGACCACAACGACAGACGTTGAAAACTACCCCGGCTTTACCGAGGTGCAAGGCCCCGACCTGATGATCAAAATGGAGGAACACGCCCGCGCTATGGGCACCGAAATTATCAGCGACATCATCACCGATCTGGACCTATCCAAACGCCCCTTCACCGCCAACAG
>JAFLKA010000014.1 GCA_022712735.1 Marinosulfonomonas sp.
CGCCGATTTCACTGATCCCGAAAAGAAAAGCCTGACCTATATCTGGGTCACGCCCGATATGATCGTGGACGGTATCGAGGTGTCCGAGGACGACCTGCGGGAAGAATACAACAAGCGCCTTACTGAATATTCCCAACCCGAGCGCCGCTTGGTCGAGCGTCTGATATTCCCCAACATTGACGACATCACCGCCGCCAAGGCGCGGCTGGATGCGGGGGACACCACCTTCGAGGAACTGGTGATTGAACGCGGCCTGACTCTGCTGGATATTGATCTGGGTGATGCGACGATTGATGTGCTTGGGGACGCGGGTGCTGCTATCTTTGCCATGGATGGCCCCGGTGTGATTGGCCCGATTGACACCAATCTTGGCCCTGCCCTTTACCGGATGAACGGCATTCTGGCTGCCACCGAAACCACATTTGAAACGGTGCGCACGCAGTTGCAGGACGAATTGGCATTGGACATGGCCCGCCGCAAAATCAACGCCAGCATCACCGATATTGATGATTTGCTGGCAGGTGGTGCCATGATGCAGGAAATCGCCGACGAGACCGATTTGAAACTGGCCAAAATTGATTGGGCCGAGGGCGACAGCGACGGCATCGCCACCTACAGCGCCTTTCGGGATGCGGCGACAGCAATTAACGATGGCGATTACGCCGAAGTAATGGAACTGGATGATGGCGGTATTTTCGCGGTTCAATTCGACGCGACCATTGCCCCGTCCCTGAACCCGCTGGATAAGGTGATCATCAACGTGATCGCGGGCTGGGAAAATCAGGAAATCGAGAACCGCCTGACCACGTTGGCCGATGGCCTGCTGGAGCGGGTAAACCAGGGCGACGACATCGCCACGCTAGGCCATGACGTCACCACCAACACCGAAATCCTGCGCAATTCCACCGTGGAAGGCACACCATTTGGTCTGGTCCAGACCGTGTTTACAATGGACGAGGGCACAGCCCAGATCATTGATGGCAACGGCGTGGTGTTCATTGTGCAGCTGGATGATATCCTGCCGCCAGATGCGGACAACCCCGATCTGGCCAGTATCAAAACCCAGATCGAGGCCGCCATTGCACAAGATTTGTCCGACGACATATTTGCCGCCTTTAACGGGGCGCTGCAAACCCAGACAAGTGTCTATGTCAACAGCGCGGCGGTGAATGCGGTGCATTCCCAGTTCCCGCAATAATCCCGAATAATCCAAAGGCATACCTGTGACACTTACCCCAACCTTTGACGCGTTTGAAGCTGGCTTTGACGCGGGCCAGAACCAGCTGATCTATACCCGTTTGGCTGCTGATCTGGACACCCCCGTTTCGCTGATGCTGAAACTGTCCGAGGCCCGCACCGACAGCTTTATACTGGAATCCGTCACCGGCGGCGAAGTGCGCGGGCGCTATTCGATCATCGGCGCAAAACCCGACCTGATCTGGCAATGCCACGGCGAGGTCAGCCGGATCAACCGCGCAGCGCGCATTGACCGTGACACGTATCAAGACCAGTCCGGCGCACCACTGGATAACTTGCGCGCCCTGATTGCCGAAAGCCGCATTGACATGCCGGACGACCTGCCGCCAGCATCTGCCGGGCTGTTTGGCTATCTGGGTTATGATATGATCCGGCTGGTCGAACATCTGCCCAATGTTAACCCCGACCCGCTCGGCCTGCCCGACGCCATAATGATGCGCCCCTCGGTCGTGGTGGTGCTGGACGGAGTCAAAGGCGAAGTGATCGTGGTTGCCCCCGCATGGGCTTCCTCGGGTCTGTCCGCCAAAGCCGCCTATGCCCAAGCGGCTGAGCGGGTGATGGATGCGGTGCGTGATCTGGAGCGCCAAATGCCGGATGCCGCCCGTGATCTTGGGGACGCGACCGAAACAGGACCTCTAAGCTGCAATTTCACCCATGACGGCTATAAGGCCGCAGTCGAAGCAGCCAAGGATTACATCCGCGCCGGTGACATCTTTCAGGTGGTGCCCTCGCAGCGCTGGTCGCAGGATTTCACCCTTCCGCCGTTCTCGCTGTATCGCTCGTTGCGCCGCACCAACCCGTCGCCGTTTATGTTCTACTTCAACTTTGGCGGCTTTCAGGTGATCGGCGCCAGCCCCGAAATTCTGGTGCGGGTATTCGGGCGCGAAATCACCATCCGTCCGATCGCCGGCACCCGTCCTCGCGGGGCCACACCCGAAGAGGACCGCGCGCTTGAGGCAAATCTTTTGACCGACAAGAAAGAGCTGGCCGAGCACCTGATGCTGCTGGATCTGGGCCGCAACGATGTGGGCCGCGTCGCCAAAATCGGCACCGTGCGCCCGACCGAAGAATTCAATGTCGAACTCTATAGCCACGTGATGCACATCGTTTCCAACGTGGTCGGAGAGCTGGCCGACGATCAAGACGCGCTATCGGCGTTTTTCGCAGGCATGCCCGCTGGCACGGTTTCCGGTGCGCCAAAGGTGCGGGCGATGGAAATTATTGACGAGCTGGAACCCGAAAAACGCGGCATCTATGGCGGTGGCTGTGGCTATTTCGCGGCCAACGGCGACATGGACATGTGTATCGCCCTGCGCACCGCGGTGGTGAAGGACGAAACCCTGTATATTCAGGCCGGTGGCGGCGTGGTTTACGACAGTGACCCCGAGGCCGAATATCAGGAAACGGTGAACAAAGCCAAAGCGATCCGCAAGGCCGCCGAGGATGCCGGGGTGTTTGTGCGCGGGCGGAATTAGGGCGGGGCTGCTCGTCGCTTGGCGCTTCTCGCTATAGCGAGGAAAGCCGTCAGGCTTGAGGAGCGGCGGTTGGTAAATTACGGATTTTCCGAACGAAACACCATCCATGTCCACGTAACACCCGCCGCGCGATTGGCGTCTTGAACCGAGTCCACTGACTGACATAATTCAAGCTGCAAACCCTCCGCCTTTGCCAGTTCAGCCAACTCCTCCGGCGGGGCATCAAAACAAGCGCGGCTCTGCGCACCGGGGCCGTGACGCAAAGAGATAACCAGAACTCCGCCAGCCACCATCAAGGCTCGCAGGTTCGGCATGGCCCGTTGCCGCTGATCCGAATCCAAATGGTGCCAAACAGCACTCAGCAGCACCAGATCGAACACCTCGCACCGCTCTAGCGTTGTTGCCAGTTCAGGGGCGCAATCATCAAGCCATTCGATGTTTGGTGATTTGTGTAACCGCTTGCCCGCCTTGCGGAACGCCACGACGGGCTCCACCGC
This sequence comes from Marinosulfonomonas sp., assembly GCA_022712735.1. The sequence continues at coordinate 3,230 of JAFLKA010000014.1, forward strand.
CAATACGTGTTGACCGTGCCGTGCAAACCATGCGGCAGCGGCCCCTGTGCCAGCCCCGATGTCAATCACTTTGCAGGGTCCTTGGGGTAACAGATGTGCGACAGGTGCAAATAAGGTCAAAGGCGATATTGCCTCAAATTTGGGGATCAGTTCGGGCGCGTCGGCCTCATAGCCATTGATGACGGCCCTATCCACCTATCTTTTGCACCATCCCCAAAAACTCAGTCGAGAACCGGTACACATCCCCCGGCCATCTTGCCGACAGATAGTTCCCGTCCCGCACCGTAAACCCGCGCCCTAGATGCTGCATGTTATCGCGCAGCACCGGCGTTGGACCCTCGCTAAAATCATCCACCGAGGCCAGCGCCGCCGTCACCTCGTCCTGCACTGTCACCGGGTAGGTCAGGTAATAATCGCCCAGACTGATCCGCGTCAGCTGATACGCCAGCCGTTCTTGGCGCCGCAGCAGCGCCGTGGTTTTACGCCCGTGCAGCACGGATCGCCCCGTGTCGGGGTCGATCGCACGGCAGGCGGCCACAACCCCGTGGCAGATCGCGCCGACAGGTTTGCCCGCTGCAAAAAACGCGGCAATCGTGCGTTGCAACACTTCGCTTTCCAGATAGGGGATCACGCCCTTGGCATGGCCGCCGGGCAATACCAGCGCGTCGAAGTCCTCAACCCTGATATCAGCGTAAGACAGCGGGTTTTGAAACGCCGCATCCTGCAACATCGCGCTATACGCCTCGCGGGCGGGTTTTTGGGCAATCAGCACAGGTTTCATAATGCCGAACCCGTTGCCATCCAGCATCCGCGCATCCGCCGTGCCCGCCTTGCCGGTATCTGTGGCAAACTGCACCTCCTGCCCCGCGCCAGACAAAACCTGCCACGGCACAGCCACTTCGGTCGGGTCAAAATCCGTGGTGCTGGTGGCGATCAGAACGGTCATTATTGCGCCGTCAAAACCACCGACACAGGGGCCATCGCCACGCTTGCCGCGCGATCCTCAAGCACCCACAGCACCAATGCCTCGATGGTATCGGGCCGCGTGTGGCCCAGCATGATCACGCTGCCCTCTTGCGCTGCGCGAAACGCGGCGCGGTCCAGATAGCGGCGGATCACCGGCGGTTTTTCACCATCCGCATCCAGTTTGCGGAAGATCAGCGCCGCTGGCACCCCTTCGCGCATCGCCGCCTTTTGTGCCGAATTCAGCCCCTTGCTGGGGGTGATCAGGCCAAAGCCGCGATCCGACAGGATACCGGCAATCTGGGTGGCGGTCGAGGGGCCGCGCAGGAACCCGTTTGCACCCTGGTCCAGCACCGCCACCGCTTCAGGAATAGCGCGGGAATAGGCATCAAACGCCACTTCGATATCCGTTGCCTTGGCACCAAACGGCAGGTTGGTCAGCATCAACACCTCGAACCCCGCCGCGCGATACCGCGCCGCAACCGCATTGGCATCATCGCGCACCGCATCAATGGCAAAGCTGAGCGCAAACGGCAGGTGAGTAAGAACTTCATACGAAACTGGGTTTTCTGGGTCATCAA
>JAFLKA010000196.1 GCA_022712735.1 Marinosulfonomonas sp.
GGCAGGGGACGTGCCTTGAAGGGTGATAAGGGGGAGGTTGCGCCGCTGGCGTCGATAATCAGGTCAAACGGGCCTTCTTGCCGTCCATCTGCCCGCGTCAACAGGCCCGCCGAGGCCGCGGTCACCTGTGCATTCGGCACAATCTGTGCACCCGCGCGCAGCGCCGCCTCATGGATCGCCCCGAACAACGCCGCACGGTGGATTGCCAGCCCGAAATACTGCCCCGCCGTGCCCTCCGCGCGATCATACCAGACATCCAGCACGCGGCGCCCGTTATCAGCCTCGTGCCCCAGCATCCGTGTGATCCGGCTGCCATTGGTCACGGCACTTTCCAGCGCTCCGATCTGCGCCAGCACATCCTGTCCGACCGGCTGGATCACCAACCCCGAACCAACCGGCAGCGGTTTTGCGAACTGGTCAAACACCGCCACATTGTGCCCGTCCGCCGCCAGCAATGCCGCCGCCGCCAACCCGCCAATGCCTGCGCCTGCTATCGCAATATCCAACTTGTTACCTGTCATATCCTATCCCACTGGACGATATGCGCTTGTGCGCCTATAACGCCTTCTATGAACAGCATATTCGCGGCCATCATACGAATTACGTGCCCGACGCTCTGAAACCAGAGCCGTCGGGAAAAGGCGCATGACATGGTCGCGCCGCCCTTCACCCCATTCTGATACCCTATCCAAGGATGCCACCTAATGTGCGCCGATACACCTGAAACCCCCGATTATAAATCCACCTTGAACCTGCCGAAAACCGATTTCCCGATGCGGGCTGACCTGCCCAAACGCGAACCTGAATGGCTGGAGCGCTGGGCCAGAATTGGCGTCTACGACCGCCTGCGTAAGACTGCTGAGGGGCGCAAACCTTTTATCCTGCATGACGGGCCACCCTATGCGAATGGCCATTTGCACATTGGGCACGCGCTGAACAAAATCCTGAAAGATATGGTGGTGCGCTCGCAACAGATGATGGGTCGCGATGCGCGCTATATCCCCGGTTGGGATTGCCACGGTCTGCCGATTGAATGGAAGATCGAGGAACAATACCGTGCCAAGGGCAAAGACAAAGACGCGGTTCCGGTTAACGAGCTGCGCGGTGAATGCCGCAAGTTTGCGCAAGGCTGGGTCGATATCCAGCGCGACGAATTCAAGCGGCTGGGGCTGACTGGTAATTGGGCCAATCCGTATAAGACGATGGATTTTTCTTCCGAAGCGGTTATCGCCGAGGAGTTCATGAAGTTCGTGATGAACGGCTCGCTCTATCGCGGCTCTAAACCCGTGATGTGGTCGCCGGTCGAGAAAACCGCGCTGGCCGAGGCCGAGATTGAATATCACGACCACCAGAGCCACACAATCTGGGTGAAGTTTAAGATATTTCGTTCCGATAATGAGGGTGAAGTTAAACGAAGCATTGCTCTAATGAACGCTTCGGTTGTCATCTGGACCACAACCCCGTGGACCATCCCGCAAAACAAGGCTGTCGCCTATAACCCCAATATTGCCTATGGTGTTTATAGAGTTGACGAGACCGAAGAAGAAAGCTGGACTTCGGTTGGTGATCTATTGGTGTTTGCTGATACTCTTGCCGAAGATGCTCTTACAAAGTCTCGTGTCACTAAGTTCACCCGCGTTGAGAGCGCACCAGTAGAGCATCTTGCTGGTTTGGTTTGTCATCACCCATTTGACAGAATGGAAGGCGCAAATGGTTTCTGGGATTACGAAGTCCCAATGATCGACGGCGACCACGTCACCGACGAGGCCGGCACAGGGTTCGTTCACACCGCCCCCTCTCACGGGGCCGACGACTATGAAGCCTTCGTCAAGCGCGGCTGGACCGACCGGATGACCCATAACATCAACGAGGATTCCGCGTTTGAGGAGTTCGTTCCGTTCTTTGCCGGCCTGCAAGTGTTTGACCGCAAGGGCAAAGAAGGCAAAGCCAACACCGCCGTAATCGCCAAGCTGGTTGAGGCGAACGCATTGATTGCGCGGGGCCGCGTCAAGCACAGCTATCCGCACTCGTGGCGCTCCAAAGCCCCCGTCATTTTCCGTAACACACCGCAGTGGTTTGTGGCGATTGACAAGGATCTGAATGACGGCATGGAAACGCATGGCAAGACCATCCGCCAACGTGCCCTGACCGAGATCGACAACGTGAAATGGACGCCTGAAAAGGGGCGCAACCGCCTGTATGCGATGATTGAGGCCCGCCCCGATTGGGTGATGAGCCGCCAACGTGCATGGGGCGTGCCGCTGACGTGTTTCATCAAGGATGCGGGCGACGGGCAAGTTGAAATCCTGCGTGATCCGACTGTGAATGCGCGGATTGCCGAAGCGTTCCGTGCCGAGGGTGCAGATGCATGGTTTGAGGACGGCGCCAAGGCACGTTTCCTCGGGTCGGATCATAATCCGGACGAATGGGAGTTGGTTTCGGACATTCTGGACGTGTGGTTTGACTCAGGCTCGACCCATGCGTTCGTTTTGCGCGACCGCGAGGATGGCTCGGACGATGGCATCGCTGATCTCTATCTGGAAGGCACCGACCAGCATCGTGGCTGGTTCCACTCGTCGCTTTTGCAAAGCTGTGGCACCAATGGCCGCGCGCCCTATCGGGGTGTGCTGACCCACGGGTTTACACTGGACGAAAAGGGCATGAAAATGTCCAAATCACTGGGCAATACCATCGTGCCGGAAACCATTGTCAAACAATACGGCGCCGATATTCTGCGGCTCTGGGTGGCGCAAGTGGACTTCACCGCCGACCAACGCATCGGGCAGGAAATCCTGAAAGGCGTGGCCGACAGCTATCGCCGCTTGCGCAATACCATGCGTTTCATGTTGGGCTCATTGAGCGAATTTGATCGCAAAGATGCGGTTGATCCCGCCGACATGCCCGAGCTGGAGCGCTGGGTGTTGCACCGTATGGCCGAGCTGGACCAAATGGTGCGCGAGGGCTATGCCGCCTATGATTTCCAAGGCGTTTTCCGTGCCCTGTTTGAATTTGCCACGCTGGATTTGTCGGCGTTCTATTTCGACATCCGCAAGGACGTGCTCTATTGTGATGGCGATAGTGCCACCAACCGTGCCGCCCTAACGGTGCTGGATATGGTGCACCACCGTCTGACCACGTGGCTGGCCCCGATCCTGACGTTTACGATGGAAGAGGTCTGGTTGCAGCGCAATGCGGGTGATGATGTCTCGGTGCATCTTGAGGATTTCCCCGAGACGCCGGACAACTGGCGTGACGAGGCATTGGCCGCCAAATGGAACACCATCCGCAAAGTGCGCCGCGTGGTGACTGGGGCAATTGAAATCCAGCGACAGGAAAAGGTAATCGGTGCCAGCCTCGAGGCGGCCCCAACGGTGCATATCCGTGATCCCGATATGTTGGCAGCGGCCAAATCGGTGGATTTCGCCGACGTCTGCATCACCTCGGACATCCGCTTGTCGAATGATCCAATCCCAGATGCGGCGTTCCGTTTGCCCGAAGTCGAGGGCGTGGGCGTGGAGTTTGAACGCGCCGAGGGAGAGAAATGTATGCGCTGCTGGAAAATTTTGCCGGATGTCGGCAAGCATGATCACGCGGATGTTTGCGGGCGTTGTGATGCGGCGCTAAACTAAGAAAATCAACGCGGGCCTTGCGACAGGTCCGCGTTTGCGCGAGGGTTCCCCATGCCCAGTTTAACCATAGACACCCCGACCGGCCCTCTGACAATTACCGAGGAAGACGGCGCGATTGTTGCTGTGAAATGGGGGGGTGCAATGGGTAGTGATGACACGGAGTTGTTGCGCAATGCCCGCGTCCAGATTGATGAATACTTCGCCGGAACCCGCACTGAATTTAATGTGCCATTGCGGGTGGAGGGCAGCGATTTTCAACGCGCGGTGTGTGACTCGATGTCGGCAATTCCATTCGGTGAAACAATCACTTATGGCGACATCTCCAAACAGTTAAACATTCCCGCCCAAGCCATTGGGCAGGCTTGTGGTGGAAACCCAATCCCGCTGATCATCCCGTGCCACCGCGTTCTGGGCGCGACCGGCCTTGGTGGATTTTCCGGCGATGGCGGCGGCTTGGCCGGAATTGAGCTAAAGGTGCAGTTGCTGCGCCATGAAGGCGCGGCGGGGCTGTTGATTTGACCACATTCGTTTTTCTATCCGTCATGGGGGCAGCGCTGCTGCACGCCATCTGGAATGCGCTGATCAAAACCGGCGGCGACAAGCTGACGGGGATGCTGATCATGACCGTGGTGCAGGGC
>JAFLKA010000346.1 GCA_022712735.1 Marinosulfonomonas sp.
ATTGCCGCTGGTCTGGCGCTGTGGATGCCCGCCGTCGGGGTGCCAGTCTGGGTCTTGCCGATGCAGCCGATGGATATTGTTGTGCTGGCGGGCTTGCCATTGCTGGCGGCGTTTGTGCGGGCATTGTCACGCACGGCCCCACGGGTTTTACTGCCCTGCGCGGCCTCGATTGCGCTGTCCTGGGTTGCGATGGGCGGGCAGGTTCTGGTTCTGGGATGGACCGTGGTTTTTGCCCTGCCTTTTGTGGCGTTGATGACGCTGACCTTGCAGGCCCCTCTGGCGCGCCGCTTGTTTTTACGCAGCTTTCTGATGGGCGGCGCACTTTCGGCGGCGTTTTTCCTGCTCCAGATCACCTTTGGCGCCGAGGGGCTGGATTGGCGCAGTAATCTGGCCTTTCGTTTGCCACCGCAATACGGCCGCGCCTTTGCCCTGTTCCCCGAAGTGTCAACATTTGCCACCCATGCGGCCATCACCTGCGGCATGGTTTTCGCCTTGATATTGCACCGACAAAGCCCAGCCAGAAATCGCCACCGTGCGGTCCTACTACTGGTGATTTTGGGGCTAACGCTGTTGTTTTCCCGCTCAACATCCGTGCTTGTTCTGGTGCCTTTGCTGGGGGTAACAGCGCTATTGTTAACCACGCGGCTGACGATGAATACACTATTGCTAAGCCTGATTTTAATCGCGGTTCTTAGCCTGTTCATGGCCTATTTCTTGCAAACATTCTATGCGGAACGTCTGGAATCAGATTCGGCAGGGCGGTCTGCTTCGATGCGACTGGCGTCCATGCTGGGCGGTCTTTCCCCGCTGATTAGCGGTGAAATGTTTGGTGTCGGTATCGGCGAAAACAGCCAGGTCTCGCGTCGGGCCTATGATGCGGCACAGGCGTTCGGGTTGCGATTTGGCAAGCTGCCAGACGGGGTGAATTCGCAAATAATCGGACGGATATTCGAGGAAGGCTGGGCAGCTGTTGTTCAAATGGCGGTGGCGGTCTGGATGTTGATGCGCAGCCGAATATCGTGCCGCGCAAGCCCCGAAATGACGGCGTTGTTTGTGCTGGCAATGGGCAGTTTTCTGTCAGCATTGATGATTTCCGGCTATCGCGGGATTTATACCAACTGGTTCTGGCTGGCCGCGGCTGCTGCATGGGCCCCCGCTATGGCACGACGGTATGCGGGGTCTGGAAAATGGAGGGCTGCATGGGTCGCGCCGTAATTATTTCCGCCTTGGGCTGGCGCGGGGCTGGTGCTGTTATGTGGCTGCTGTATTGCTGGATGTTAACCCGCATTCTGGATGCGGGCGCCTTTGGCGAAGTGCTGTATGTTCTGGTCTTTTCCAGCTTCATCGCGGCGCTGATCAGCGCGGGATGGGGGCAGATTGTACTGCGTGACGGTGCGCGATTTATGCAGGCGGGCCAGACAGGTCAAATGACCGCCCTTATCGCTGACGCCGTGCGGGGTGGCGGTCGACGAATTGCCATTATGGTGGTCGGGCTGGGTGTGGCTTATTTGGCCGGAATACTGCCCACGCCTATTGGCACGGGGTGGATGGCGATCATAACATGTGCCACTGCCGCAATATTGGCGCTTATCCTGATCTATTCCGCCGCGCATCGTGCCTGTGGCCATATGGCAAGGGCATTGGCAGGGCAGGGTGTGATGCGGGCGGCGTTGCCGTTGTTTCTTAGCCTGATATTGGCTCTAATCCAGCCTGTTTCGACAATGTCTGCCTTGTTGATCCACCTCATATCATTGTGTTTTATTCTGGTCTGGTTGCTGCGGGGTTTGCCGCGTGATCAGGCAACCGGTAACCTCGCTAAACCAAACCGGAAATCCTTGCGTGATCTTAGTCTGGGGCAGGCGGGCTTCACGTTACTGATGCATATGGATGTGCTGGTTTTGGGATGGGCTGTCGGGCCAGCCGAGGCGGGGATTTACCTGATTGTTCGCCGGATATCCGGTTTGCTGGGGCTGGTTTTTGATGCCCTGCGTAATGCGGTTGGGCCCAGCCTGTCGGTTGCATTCCACCAGCAAAGCATCTCGGAAACGGCGGCACAGGTGAACCGGCTATTTTTGCTGGTTGGCGGGGCGGCGGCAGCGGTACTTACCCTTGCTGCCAACTATGTCTTGCCGCTGTTTGGGGCAGGGCAGGCAACAGCGGTGTTTTACTGGCTTTTGTTAGGGGGGTTAACACCAGCACTGTTTGGAGCGGCGGGATTGTTAATGTCGTTGGGCGGGCTGGAACGGGTGCGCCTTTGGCACATAGCAAGCCTGTTGCCGGTCAGTGCAATTGTTCTGTTTTGGGCCAGCACATTCGGGATTGCCGATCTGGCAATGGCCAGTGCGCTGCTGCAATGGATGTTGGGGGCAGGCGGTGCCATCGCCTTGCACGCCCAATTCGGCATTCGGCCGGGCGCCTTATCCGTTGGCCAATCGCGCTAGATGCCTTGACCCTAAATGCCAGTCCGGCGCAGCACCACCCCGACCGTGCGCCATAAAATGGTCAGGTCCGTGCGCAACGATGTCTTTAGCAAATACCCGACATCCATCCGCACCCTGTCTCGGTAGCTGGTTTTGTTGCGCCCAGCGACTTGCCACACTCCGGTAATGCCGGGGCGCATCATCATATAAGCCCATTCATATCCGGCGTATTCTACCAGTTCTTTTTGCGGCACGGGTCGCGGCCCAACCAGACTCATCTCGCCGCGTAAAACATTCCACAGCTGCGGCAGCTCATCCAGACTGGTTTTACGCAAAATCTGTCCGATGCGGGTGATCCTTGGATCATCTTTCAGTTTGTAACTCTCGGCCCATTCTTTGGCCGCCTTGGGATACATCACCAGATGCGCTGCCAAATGCGCCTCGGCGTCGGGGATCATGGTTCTGATTTTCCAGCAGCGGAACTGGCTGCCGTCCTTGCCAACCCGCAGGTGGCCAAATAATCCGGTGCCGCCATCTAGCCGGACCAACACCCACAACCCCGCAACCAGTGGCAACACCAGCGGCGACAGCAGGATAACCCCGATGATATCCAACCATCGTTTTACCCCGTCACGGTAATATTCCGCCTGCGCCATACGCTGTTTGGCGGCAGTGTTATCGTCAAATACTTGATGTTGCATGAAACTGGCCTTCTGAAGCTACACGCCTAGAAAACTGCAGGATAGTTAAGGTCGTATTCACGCTCCGTCCGTAAAATAGATCAAAATCAAGAGAACCGGAGTTTTGCTAATGTCTGCCCTCCTTCCGCATTTTGCCGGTATCGCACCCTCAGTGCCGCAACCGGCCGAGCAGGCCGAAGTTCTGGACCTGACGCATCTGGTCGGGGTGTTGTGGCAGGGCAAGGTAAAACTGGTTGCGGCGGCGCTGGTTGCGGCGCTGGCTGGCGGCGCTTGGGCGGGTTTTGTGGCCACCCCATACTATCATGCAACCGCTGTTTTGATGTTATCGACACCCGAAGAACAATTGCCCGCGCTTGGCTCGCTTGTTCCGGGGTTAAGTGCTGGCAATAGTGCCGCAAATACCGAAGTCGAGATTATCCATTCCCGCAGTTTGATCGGGGCTGTGGTTGATGAACTGGGGCTTGAAACCGATCCGGAGTTTAACCCCGAAATGCACCGGGGCATGGCCTATGCTGCTAAAGGGTTTCTTAGGCAATGGGCCCCACCGGAATGGATTTCACCTGCGGTCGTATTATCACCGGATCAGATCAGAACCCTGACAATTGATAGAATGCTGCAAGCGATATCCGTCAGCAACATTCCCGACAGTATGGTTTTTGAAGTTGTCGTTGAAAGCGAGAAGGCCCCGAAGGCTGCGCAAATTGCCAACACGCTTGCGGCGCATTACATCCACCGCCAGATTGACGAAAAAATCCATGCGAATGAACAGATTGTCGACTGGCTGTCGGCCCGCGTGACCCAGTTGCAGGCGCAGCTTGAAACAGACAAAAGCGCGCTGGCACGGTTTTCAGCCGAAATGGAATTGATCACACCGGAAACCCACGCGGCACTGGCGATACGGCTAAAAGAGATGCGGTTAAGAATTACAATACTTGAATCAACCGAATCCCAAAGAAGCACGGTGCGCACACAAACCCAGCTGTCCGAATTGCGCGTGCTGGAGCAGGAACTGTCTGCAATGCTGGACCGCCAATCAAAAGATCTGGTTCGCTTGCAGCAACTGGAGCTTGAGGTGCAGGCGTCGCAATTGGTCTATGCGCAGTTTCTGGGGCGGTTTAATGAAAGCGCTGCCCAAATGGATATCACCCAGCCAGACAGCTCGATTCTGTCAATGGCCGAAACGCCGGTGGTGCCAACACGCCCCAGACCGGCATTGGTGGTTTTGATGGCGGGGGTGTTGGGGGCTTTGCTGATGGGTGT
>JAFLKA010000494.1 GCA_022712735.1 Marinosulfonomonas sp.
CGCCCGAGGCCATGATGTTGCGCTGGAACACTTCGGCATAGCCCGCCAGACTGGCAACACCTTCCTGAATCCGCGCACCACCGCTGTCATTCAACCCGATCACAGGCGCACCATTCTGCATCGCCATGTCCATGATCTTGCAGATTTTCTGCGCGTTGGTTTCCGACAATGACCCGCCAAACACGGTGAAATCCTGACTATAGACATACACCATACGCCCGTTGATCGTGCCCCAGCCAGTGATCACCCCGTCACCTGCATGCTGTTGTTTTTCCATACCAAAATCGGTGCAGCGATGCGCCATGAACATGTCGAATTCTTCAAATGAATCCTCGTCCAGCAGCAAATCAATCCGCTCGCGCGCCGTCAGCTTGCCTTTGGAATGCTGCACTTTGATCCGACGTTCGCCACCGCCCATATGGGCCTCGCGGCGTCGGCCTTCCAGTTCTTGCAGGATATCTTTCATCGGCACACCTCCGGTTTTGGTTTTAAGGTAGCCTATACGCCTCGCGCGGCAGAACAAAGCGGATTTCAGTAAATTTGCAAACCTCACCCACAACGCGGCCTGCGAACTGCAAATTTGCTAAGTTCACCCTGTGCAAATACGCAGCCCTACCTCTGCGGCTATAATAATGGACAATGTCAATCAAACCCGATACGCCGGATATATGACGCTAAAACCCGAGGTGCGGTATCTGGATCGCACCACACCCCCGCATATCTCGACCCTGATCCTGCTGGCCGCCCTGCCCGCGTTATCGATGAACATGTTCCTGCCCTCGATCCCTGCCATGGCGGACGACTTCAGCGTGGATTACCGCGTGATGCAGCTTTCAGTCTCGCTATATCTGGCGATGACAGCGATCCTGCAATTGCTGATCGGCCCGCTCTCTGATCGCTACGGCAGGCGTCCGATCATTCTTTTGGGCGGCGCAGTTTTCATCATCGCCACCCTGGGCTGCATCCTGTCACCAACCGCCGAAATCTTCCTCGGATTTCGCATGTTGCAGGCGGTGATTGCCACCGGCATGGCCCTGTCGCGCGCCGTGATCCGCGATATGGTGCCCGGGGCCGAGGCCGCCTCGATGATCGGATACGTCACCATGGGCATGTCGCTGTCGCCCATGCTCGGCCCGCTGGTTGGCGGCATTCTGGATACATATTTCGGCTGGCAGTCCACGTTCTGGGTCCTGATGATCCTTGGCGTTATGCTCTTGGCCCTATCATGGGCCGATCTTGGTGAAACCTCGACCACCAAAAGCACAAGTTTCAGCGCCCAGTTCAAACAATACCCCGAACTTTTCCTTAGTCGACGGTTTTGGGGTTACGCGATGTCCGCCACCTTTGCAGCCGGTGCCTTTTTCGCCTATCTCGGCGGTGCGCCCTTTATCGGCAAGGAACTGTTCCAGATGAACGCGATCTGGCTGGGCCTGTCCTTTGGCGCGGTTTCCGCCGGATATCTGGTCGGGAATTTTATCTCGGGGCGGTTTTCTACCCGCATTGGCGTAAACCGGATGATCCTGTTTGGCACGGCCATCGCAACGCTCGGAATTTCCTGCTCGCTGACGCTGTTCTACCTCGGCTTTGGCTCGCCATTTGTGTTCTTTGCCTTCATGCCCACCGTGGGCCTTGGCAACGGTATGACCCTGCCCAACGCGAACGCCGGCATGTTGTCGGTCCGGCCCAGTCTGGCAGGGTCGGCGGCCGGTTTGGGCGGCGCATTGTTGGTCGGGGGCGGTGCTGCCATCGCGGCCCTTTCCGGCAGCCTGCTCACAGTTGAATCCGGCGCCTTCCCGCTGTTGTGGCTGATGGCGACATGCTCGGCCCTTAGCTTTGTGATGATCCTCTATGTGATCCGCCGCGAACGCGCGTTGTCATAAGGCTTGCGACTTATAGTTTGCAAAGCCTAAGATGGCATATCGCAAATCTGCAAACCGCTAGGCACCCATCATGGCCACCCAGAAACTATACGCAGGCGTTAAGCTGCGCGAGGTCCGCACCGGCCTGAACCTGACCCAAAAAGCATTCGCCGAAAGGCTGGGCGTGTCTCTGCCCTATCTGAACCAGATGGAGAACAACAACCGCCCCGTCAGCACTGGCGTGGTTCTGGCGCTGGCGCATGAATTCGGCTTTGACGTGACCGAATTATCGGTAGGCGATAGCGAACGCATGGTCACAGACATGCGCGAGGCATTGGCCGATCCGGTGTTCGCCGACGCCACCCCGCCCTTGGCCGATCTGCGCCTGACCGCCTCGAACGCCCCCGCCCTTGCGCGGGCCTTTCTGGAGTTGCACCGCGCTTACCGCCAAACCCACGAGCGGCTGGCGTCATTGGACGAAGCATTGGGGCGCGAGGACGCCCGTGTGCAGCCCAGCCCGTGGGAAGAGGTGCGCGATTTCTTTCACTATTGCGACAATTATATTGATGCGGTGGACCATGCGGCGGAACATTTTGCAGATATCGCACAACAGGCAAATCTGACCCTGCGCCAGCACGCCGAACAGGTCTTGCGCCCACACGGCATTGTTTTGCAGTTCACCGACAGCGAGATCTTGCGCGATTATAATATGCAAACCGGCGACCTGACCCTGTCCACGCGCCCGCCCCGCGCCACACAGGATTTCCAGCTGTTGATCCAAGTCGCGCTGATCACCCAAAACCAGCTGATCGAGGCCACCCTCGATCTGGCCCGCTTCCAGACCGACGCCGCGCGTGCCATCGCCAAAATCGGGCTGGCAAACTATTTTGCCGGTGCCGCGATGCTGCCGTATCGCCGTTTTCTGGCCGCCGCCCACGATGTGCGCCATGATCTCGAGGTTCTGGCAGACAGGTTCGGGGCCTCGGTCGAACAGGTGGCGCACCGTTTGTCCACCCTGCAACGCCCCGGCGCCAAGGGCATTCCGTTCTTCTTTGTGCGGGTTGATCAGGCAGGCACCATCACCAAACGCCATTCCGCCACACGGCTGCAATTTGCCCGTTTCGGCGGCGCATGCCCGCTGTGGAACGTGCATCAGGCGTTTGAAACCCCTGGCAGGTTTTTGCGCCAATTGGCCGAAACCCCCGACGGGGTGCGGTATTTCTGTCTGGCCCGCGATGTGTCCAAATCCGGCGGTTCCTTTAAGGCCCCAGTGCGCCGGTACGCCATCGGATTGGGCTGCGAAGTGAAACACGCCAATGCTGTGGTTTACGCCGATGATCTGATCGGCGGAAAACAACAAACCTTCGAGCCCATCGGCATTTCCTGCCGGATATGCGAGCGCGAAAGCTGCCATCAACGCTCGGTCCCGCCATTGGAGCGCCGCCTAAAGGTAGACCCGAACACCCGCGGCGTGCTGCCCTATGTGGTTGAACCCTGATGCTGAAGATCATTGGCATCACCAGCATTTTGGCGTTTGGGTTTCTCGGGCTCTCTGGCCCGACCGAACGGATGATGGTCTATCCGTTTGATACCACGCAGATCAGCCCCGCAAACGCTGGCGTGCCAAAAATGCGCGAGGTATTGTTTGAAAGCGGCGGCGAAACATTGGTGCTTTGGGTGGCCAAACCCAAGGCGGGCAAAGCCACAATCCTCTATTTCCACGGCAACGCCGGAAATCTCGCCAACCGCGCGCCGCGGTTTCAAACATTCCTGGACCGCGGGTTTGGTGTGGTGGCTATGGCCTATCGTGGGTCAAGCGGCAGCACCGGCACCCCGTCACAACAGGATATCATCAAGGACGCCGTAAACGTCTATATGTCGATGCCTCAACTCGCCGGTGACAGCGCGGTGATATTCTATGGCGAGAGCCTTGGCACCGGGGTCGCGGTTTTAAGCGCTGGCAGCAAAGCTATGTCGGGCAATATGCCTGACGCCATCGTGCTCGAGTCGCCCTATACCTCGATCACCGATGTGGCCCGCCACGCCTATCCGCAACTGGGCAGTGCGGTGAATGTGTTGAAAAATAAATGGCCGACCAAGGACTGGATCGGGGGTCTGGACATCCCGCTGCTGGTTCTGCACGGAACCAAAGACGCGCTGATCCCGATTGAAATGGGGCGCGAAGTGTTCGACCTTTCACCCGTCACAGCCAAAACCTTTTTTGCCGTCAGGGGTGCTGGCCATAACAATGTCTGGCAACCAGAGGCACAAACCGCTCTGTTCTGGTTTTTAAACCGTTTCTAGACTGGAACACGGTTCAGGCCCCGCAGGCAAGCCACGGAGCCTGAAGTGAATTAGGCCTAGGCCAACAGCATCGACCAGATCTCGTCCTTGATCGCCAGCCGCTGTTTGCGCATTTCGGCCATATGCAGATCATCCGTCGGCTCCACATCGGTTTCGGCGCGGTGAACGGCGCGGTTGATCTCGTGATATTCGTCAAACAGCTTGGCGAAATGGGCGTCTGATTGCTTCATCTTGCTCATTTGCTCTACGCGGTCGGGGAATTCTTCGGCCAATTCATGGGGGGTGTGTGACATACGGTTTCCTTTTCTGTCCTGTTTTCTGGACCAACCTTAGGGTCGCATCATGCCGCCCGCTTTGATCCTGATCAGTTTTCGCGTTTTGAGCGGCGAAATTCCGCAGGCGGCACCACCTTGGCGACCCACAGCCCGCGTCCTGCCACAATTGCAGCCTTTTCAACCCCGATATAGTCGCGCGAATAATGGGCATAGGAAAACACGATACCGCCGCGCACCAGCATCTGCGCCAAATCCTCATCCCCCAGATAACACCGCGCCACCATGCGCCCGTATCTGTCATAGGTCCGTTTGACACAGCGCAATTCCTGCCCCTTCAGGATGCCGCGCACCTGATCACGCGACCAGCGCCCACAAGCCCAGTCAGTGCCATCCGGCATTTCGCAAGTCTGGTCCATTTCCGGTGCATCCACCCCGAACAGGCGGATTTTGGTGCCCGCGACGGTGAAAGTATCGCCGTCATGCACATAAGCACTGCCCTGCACGTCCGTTTGGGTGGGCGACAGGTCGACGCTGCGCATCGCGGTATAAATACCGCCTGCCAACAGCAAGGTGAAAATCCAGCGCATCATCCCCTAGCGTTGTGCAGTTTTCCAATCGGGATGCAACCACGGCTCGTCATTAACGGCGGCCAACATGCCACGCCCCAGAATATGATCCGCCGCTTTTTCGCCGGTCATAATGCTGGGCGCATTCAGGTTACCGTTGGTAATGCGCGGGAAAATGCTGCTGTCGGCCAACCGCAGCCCCTGCACCCCGATCACACGGCATTCAGGGTCAACA
>JAFLKA010000015.1 GCA_022712735.1 Marinosulfonomonas sp.
AAATGCTACACATGATTGCAGGGGGCGAGGACAAATGGCGGGCCCGCCCGTTTATGTCCAACTCCAACTGTTTTGTCGTCCCACCAATGCGCTTTGCCACCGAAAGCTGCCAAATTATGGAGCAATGTATTGACGCCGGAATGCCGGTGCTGCTGCTGTCGGCGGGGCAAGCGGGTGCAACCGCTCCGGCCTCGATTGCGGGGGCGATCATGCAGGCGGTGGCCGAATGTCTGGCGGGCATCGTATATGTGAACGCCATTTCCCCCGGATATCCGGCGATTTTCGGCACTTGGTCGTTCGTTTCAGACCTGCGCACTGGCGCGATGTCGGGTGGGTCGGGCGAGCAGGCTTTGCTGACCGCAGGCTGCGCCCAGATGCATCATTTCTACGGGTTGCCCGGCGGGGCGGCGGCGGGGATTGCCGACGCCAAACTGCCCGACATGCAGGCCGGATGGGAGCAAGGTATTTCCAATGTGATGGCGGGCCTGTCGGGGCTGAACATCGTTTACGAGGCAGCCGGAATGCACGCGTCCCTATTGGGGTTTTGCCATGAGAGCCTGATCCTTGGTGATGATCTGCTTGGTCAGGCGCTACGGTGTGTGCGCGGGATCGAAGTGACCGAGGATAGCGTCAGCCTCGAGGTGATGCGTTCAGTTTGTCTGGATGGTCCGATGCATTATCTGGGTCACGAGCAGACCTTGGGGCTGATGCAGAGTGAATACCTGTATCCCTGTATTGCCAACCGTCTATCGCCAAAGGAATGGCAGGAATACGAGCGCCCCGAGCTGGTTCCTGCGGCGACCAAGCGTAAGGACGAGATATTGGCGATGGCGCCGCAAGCCGCGCTTGATCCGGTATTGGATGCCAAAATTCGGGCGGCGTTTAATATTCATCTGCCGCGATAAGAGATTCTATGCCTTCGGCGAAGGTATTTAGGAAAAGAAGAAGGGGGCGATTTTTCTGGACAGGCGAGGGGAGCTTTGTTTATCTGAACAAGTGTTCATTTAATTGGAGAACGCTATGCAGATCACCCAGACAGCAGCGATTATCACCGGCGGGGCGTCGGGCCTTGGCGAATCCACAGCGCGCAAGTTTCGAGAAGCTGGCGCAGAGGTGGTGATATTTGATCGGGACACAGCGCACGGTGAGAGCGTTGCCGCCGAGATTGGCGCGGGATTTGCCGAGGTGGACGTCACGGACGAGGCTTCTGTTGCGGCGGGCATCAAGCTGGCCGTTGAGCACATGGGCAAGATCAACGCTTGCGTGAACTGCGCCGGTATTGCCTCGGGCGAGAAAACCGTCGGGCGAGACGGGCCGCATGCATTGGACAGCTTTCAGCGCACCGTCAACATCAACCTGATCGGCACCTTTAACGTGCTGCGTCTGGCGGCGGCTGAAATGGCGGGGAATGCGCCGAACGAGGACGGAGAGCGCGGCGTGATCGTCAACACCGCCTCTATTGCCGCCTTTGACGGGCAGATGGGTCAAGTCTCCTATGCGGCGTCCAAGGCGGGGATTGCTGGCATGTCCCTACCCGTTTCGCGCGATCTGGCCCGCAACGGCATCCGCATTATGGCGATCGCACCGGGGATATTCCTGACACCGATGCTTGAGGGGTTGGGCCAGGAAATCATCGACGGGTTGGCCATTGACGTGACCTTTCCCAAGCGCCTCGGCAAGCCCGCCGAATTTGCCTCATTGGCGCAATTCATCGTCGAGAACGGCTATCTGAACGGCGAAGTGATCCGCATCGACGGGGCCTTGCGGATGCGCTAGCCGTGCCTTGCCCGGCTGTCCTTTGGGGCTGCCTGCCGCGCCTCCATCCCGTAATCGCGCAGCACATTGGCCACCCGCAAACGGTAGTCGGCAAACACCCCTGCCCGTCCCTCCTCCTGCGCCGCACGATGCACCTCCAGCTTGCGCCATTCCAGCACCGCCGCCTCGTCGCGCCAAAACGAGAGCGATAAGACCACGCCTTCACGGCTCAGGCTTTGAAACCGCTCGATTGAGATAAACCCGTCGATCTGAGCCAGCAACGGTTTCAGATCGGCCGCGATCTCCAGATACCGGTCGCGTTGCCCCTTCGCTGGCGTCACCTCGAATATAACGGCAATCATTGCGTGTTCCTTTTGGCATGGGGCGCTGAAACACATTTCAGAAAAATGCGGTCTTCGCGGCGGATGAATTGTTCGCCCTTGGCAAAGGCATAGTTTTCCTTGCCCAATGGATGTGCCGCCAGACGGGCACGATAAGACTCGTAATCGGCCAGAGATGGCAGCGAATAGACACCATATGCCGTGGTGGCCGACCCTTCATGCGGGCCGAAATAGCCGATCAAATCAGCGCCGCAGTCTGGTATGGCTTGGCCCCAGTTACGGGCATATTCCGCGAATGCCTCGCGCTTGAACGGATCAATTTCATAGCGGATAAAACATGTAATCATTTAGGCTCCTTTTCGATGTGCTTAGGCTAGCACCTTGCATTACCGTAATGGTTCGGCTACGGTCGAACCATGAAAGAAGGCCCAGACATCGCCCAGACCGCCGCCCTGATCGGTGATCCGGCACGCGCCAATATGTTGGTCGCGCTGATGGACGGGCACGCCCTGACGGCCACCGAACTGGCGCATGAGGCCGGTGTGACCAAGCAGACCGCCAGCAGCCATTT
>JAFLKA010000488.1 GCA_022712735.1 Marinosulfonomonas sp.
CGCGCGCGAGTGAATGGGAGGGCCTTTGTCGAGGATGTGGGGGCTGCGGAAGCCGAACTCTGGCCCAAAGCCCAAGCCATTATCCGGGTGCAGGTTGAACAAGCCTACCGGAACTGTCCCGCCCGCATCCCGAAAATGAAACCCTATGCCAACAGTGACAAAGTGGTTCGTTTTGGTAAAATGAGGCGGCCACAGTGACAGACGCAGCCCAAAAACCGGAGGATCAAATGGTTGATCAAGTCGAAGCCACCGACGCTGCCTTGCAGTTGCTAAACGAAATCATTGCCGACCACGGGCCGGTGATTTTTCATCAATCGGGCGGCTGCTGTGATGGCTCGGCCCCGATGTGTTACGCCGAGGGCGATCTGATTATCGCCGACCATGACGTGCAAATGGGTGAGATTGCTGGCACACCGTTTTACATCAGCGGCCCCCAATTCGAGGCATGGAAGCACACCCGCCTGACCATTGACGTGATCAAAGGGCGCGGCGGGATGTTTTCGCTCGATAACGGGCGCGGCAAACGGTTTATCACCCGCTCGGATTTGTGCGAGGTTTAACAGGCCCCCCTGCCGTTCATGTTGCAAGTTCCAATTCACCCGCGCCTTGTGCTAGGAGGAATGCAAATCAGGTGAACAGGGACGCCCAATGACATTACTGCAAATTGCTTCGCTACTGATCGTGCTGGCTGGCGCGTTCGGGTCCATCAACTATCTATTCCTGAAACTGCCCTCCTCGATTGGCATTCTGATCGTGGCCTTCCTTGCCTCGCTTGGCGTGATGGGCGTGGACTATCTGGTGCCGGAATGGGGCATGGCGGATGCGGTACGGTCACAGGTCGAGGAGCTGGAGTTTTCCAGCGCCCTGCTTGAGGGCATGTTAGGGCTGTTGCTGTTTGCAGGCGCTTTGCATGTCAAAATATCGTACCTGAAACGCGAATGGATACTGGTGGCGATGATGGCGACCATCGGGGTGGCCCTGTCCACCATGATCATCGGCGTCGGGTTCAGCTGGTTAACGGGTATGCCGTTGCTGGTGGCGCTGGTATTTGGCGCGTTGGCCTCGCCCACCGATCCGGTGGCGGTGCTGGGCGTGTTGCGGGCGGCGAACCTGAAGAAATCGATGGAGACCAAGATTGCGGGCGAGAGCCTGTTTAACGATGGCGTTGCCTATGTGGTGTTCCTGATACTGGTCGGGCTGGCATTTCCTTCGGGCCATGATGCTCATGCATCCGGCTTTGTCGATGTGCTCAAACTGTTTGTGCAGGAGGCCATCGGCGGCGCGGTTCTGGGCGGGGTTCTGGGCTGGCTGACCTTCCGCGTCATGCGCTTGATTGATGATTATTCGCTAGAGGTGCTGATCACTTTGGGCCTCGCATTCGGCGGCTATGAGCTGGCGATTTTCCTGCATGTTTCCGCGCCTATTATGGCGGTGGTTGCGGGCCTGTTCATTGGCGACGTCGGGGTGAAACACGGCATGTCCGAGGAAACCCGCAAATATGTCGAAGCGTTCTGGAAGCTGATCGACGAAATCCTGAACGCGGTTTTGTTCCTGATGATCGGGTTCGAGGTGTTCGCGGTGGCCTTTACCGATGACGCCATCATTGCGGGCATCGGCGCGATTGGCCTGTCTCTGTTTGGCCGTCTGGTGGCGGTGGCGGTGCCGGTGCTGGTGCTCAAACCGTTCCGCGAGTTTTCCAAAGGGGTGATCCCGATTATGACATGGGGCGGTCTGAAGGGCGGCATTTCGGTTGCCTTGGCCCTGTCCCTACCCGACAGCGAATATAAGCCGTTGATACTGGCCGCGACCTATATTCTGGTGATGTTCTCGATCATCATTCAGGGGTTGACGGTGGCGCCATTGGCGACACGGGTCGGGCGCGAGCCGGAGTTGATGTGATGCAAAAAGGCAAGGTGCTAGACTCGCACAAAGGATCATGCCTCTGTGGCGCAGTTCATTTCGATGTGGTGGGAAAGCTGACACCCCCCAATGCCTGCCACTGCACCCAATGTCGAAAAACCTCCGGGCATTTTGAAGCGTCTTGCGACGTGCCCCGCACTGCCCTGACGATACACGGGGAAGAAAACCTCGCTTGGTATCAATCAAGCGAGAAAGTGCGGCGGGGGTTTTGCCGGATTTGTGGATCAAGCCTGTTTTGGGATCCAGTCTTTCAGGGCTGGATTGCCATTGCCATGGGCGCATTCGATACGCCAACCGGCACCCATCTGACCAAACATATTTTTGTCGCCGACAAGGGCGATTATTACGAGATCAATGATGGGCTGCCGCAAAACCAGCAGTGAGAACTGGGTTGGATTTAATACCCGCCCTTACGACGGCTTTCCGGCAGGCCAGCCAGCTTACCACCCTGTTTGGACGGATCCCCCGGGAACAACGCATACAAATCGCCCTGTTTGATCTTCTCGCCCCAAGCGGTGGACATCGCCTTCATGATGGTGCGGGTGTTGGGGTGGACTTGGCCGTTGTCGAAATATTCCGTCCGCAGGAAATTGATCACATCCCAGTGGCGCTCGGTCAGCTCGACGTTATCAAGGCTGGCCATGAATGTGCCCATCTCTTCGGACCAGTCTTCCTGGTTGGCCAGATAGCCGTTGGCATCGGTTTCGATTTCATTACCTTCATATTCAAATGACATGGTGAACTCCCTGTTCTGTCGCGCGTGTTTTGGTTGCAGTTACATTCAATTATCACAATGTGTGGTA
>JAFLKA010000016.1 GCA_022712735.1 Marinosulfonomonas sp.
TACAACTTCACCGTTCCCACAGCGTTCAAGGCGTGGATAGACCTGATCGCACGGGTCGGGCTGACCTTTCAATATACCGATACGGGGCCGGTCGGGATGCTGACCGGAAAACGCGCCATCATCGCCATTGCTTCGGGCGGCCCCAAAACCGGCAGCGATATTGATTTCGCCACCGGATATATCCGGCATATTCTGGGCTTCATCGGCATCACCGATGTGACATTCATTACGGCGGACGCTCTGATGGCGGACGCCGATAGTGCCCTTGCCGGTGCGCACTCCCAGATTGATGCATTGGCGGCATAACTGTGGAATGGCGAGAAACCTGACTCGGTTCGGGGGGGGCTGAACCTAACAGTGTGTTCTGTCAGGCAGTTTTAACCCAAACGCCAACCGCCTTGACCCAATGATAGCCGCCATTCAGATTAGTCACATCAAATTACCGCTGTCCTGACATATACACCAAAACGGGAGTGAAAGTACGAGCCCACACACGCTACTCTGCGAAAAGCTTGCGCTTCAGACTAAAAGAGGGCAGCATCAACCTTATGGACTACTGCTTGGAAAATAAGGTTTAATGACTGCGCTTTCACAGGACCACCTCAAACTGCACATATATAAAGTGAGCGATTTATTAGGCAGACATGCGAGTGTGATGCTGATGGAGAACCCCATATGAGAAAAATGCTACTGACTTTAATTGCCCTGCTGACTTTCAATCTCGCGCCGGCACAGGCGGCTGATTTTGAAAAGGCGGCGGCGGCATATCGAAGCGGCGACTGGGAAGCGGCTTTTCAGGAATGGAAACTTCTTGCCGAACAGGGGGACCCTTTTGGTCAGAGGAGTCTGGGATTGATGTACGCCAACGGCGAAGGCGTTACACGCGATTATAAGCTTGCCTATATGTGGCTTTCTGTTGCGAGCCTTAATGGTGTAGATCAAGCATTTGATATCTTGGAAAATCTGAGTGACGAAATGTCACTGCCTGACCTTCTCGAAGCTGAGGGGATGGCAAATATATGCCAAGCCAGCGCTTATAAGAATTGCGGATACTGATGTAAAACGGTTCTGTCGCAAAGTTTTCCCAGACATTGAGTAAAGCTAGGATTGCTAAGTTTAGGCAGCCAAGCTTGCGAACTGTTTGAATGGTGAAGCGTGATTTGTCTGGAGTTGTTTCTTTCGGATCATGTGGGCTACTTCGATACCAGCAAGCGCATTGTGGAAAGCATATCCAAGAATGCTGACTTCAAAAAAGATTACATCACCGCCAACTAAAGAAACAGAGAGTGTTAGCTGATATGAAGAAGAATTTTTCGGGCGAGGATTGAAACAAAGTCAATGGTTGCGCCTCTCCGCCAACATTTCAGTGTAATTTATGTGGTGGCAGAGTTATCCTACTAACAAAGTTCAAACCCGCCGCCTACGTCCGCTTTGACAGACAGCGCCGCAGCATTTGTGATTGTCATAAGGGGCAGCTAAGAGCCGTCCACGTAACTTTGCAAAGGTCACTATTGCGCAAAGCTGCCATTTAAGAGCTTTGCAGCATTATGCACTTTGGGCTCATTTGAGACCTTCGCTACACTTCACCCCAATGACCGGTTTGGATTTCACCATCGAATTAGGTCAATATCCTGACGCAAAAGCCAACACTCTCTGACGTTTTAGAATAACCCCAAACCATGCCCAGCATCGGGGGGCACAGCAGAACGTCTTGCGCTTACTCCTCCAGCAAATGCTCATACCGTTCGTCCGTCAGCGTTTCCAGAAACGCCACGATCGCGTCGATCTGCGCATTTGTTAACGCTGGCCCATGGGTCAATTCCCGCACGGCCAGCGATTTTGGAACCTCGGGCCAGCCAAACCCCTTGCCGGTTTCAGGGTTGGTCTGCCACTCGGGCTCAAGCGAGTTGTATTTGTTGTAAAACAGGACCACCGTGCGCAAATCCGTGAAAATCCCGTTGTGCATATACGGCCCCGTCACCGCGATGTTGCGCAACCCAGAGGTGCGGAATTTTCCCATCTCGATCACATTATCGACCTCGGGATGCCCCAACAGACCAACATCAATTTTGCCCTTCATAATCCCGTTCGCCGCGCGCCCCGGCCCGTTGGTCGGCACCCCGATGTTGAAATACTCATAGGCGGTGAAGGTCTCGCCCTCGTCAGTCGGGAACTGCTTTAGCATATGACACATGGAGCAATTGGTGTGGTCCTTGTTGAAAAACAGCTCTTTACCCAGCGCCTCCTGCGCGGTCATCTGATATTCCCCGCGCAAAGCCCGATCATACTTGCTGTCAAACGGCGCGAACAGATCGGTGGACTCGAACGCCGCAATCGCCTGCGTCATCGCCCCAAACGCCGCGTCGTCATCATCAAACACATCCGCGCCGAAATACGCCTCCAACCCGGCAATATAATCCTCGCTCTCGCGCAGCCGCACCACCACGCTGGCCTTGTCCGGCATGCCCATTTCAATCGGGTTCAGCGGCGGACCACCGGCCTGCGTCGCCAAATCCACAGCGCGGCCATCCCAAAACTGCCCGCCCATCGGGAAATCCATATCATTGATATGATACGGCGGCGTCAGCATCGCATAGGTTAGCGTCGGCGCGTTGCGATCGCCCAACGACACACCATCATCCCCCATTGAAAACGCCAACCCCGCCGCGGTTTCACGCACATCCACAAAGGCATGTTCAGGCGCATGGCACGTCGCACAGGATTGGGTCCGGTTTTGCGACAGGTCCACATCGAAAAACAGCGCTTCGCCCAGCGCCTCGACACTGTCAAACCCCGCCTGCGCCATTCCGGCACTCGCCGCCAAAACTATCATTGCATATCTCGTCATGCCCCCTGATACCAAACCACCACACATCCACCAGCCGACAAATCCGCCCATGCTTGACTCTTGGCTCACATCGGCCTAAATCCGCCCCTATATCCGGAAGTCTTATAAAACTTCCGGTCCCTGCCTATGTAGGGATCGACCCCCGTCAGCGAGTTTCGCCCACGGGGGTGATTGGCATTTGGTTTGATGAAAGGGCCGCTGTGATGTTTGAAAATCTATCCGAACGCCTCGGTGGTGTCTTTGACCGGCTGACCAAACAGGGTGCCCTTTCCGAGGACGACATCAAAACGGCGCTTCGCGAGGTCCGCGTGGCTTTGCTCGAGGCTGACGTCTCCCTGTCCGTCGCCCGCGATTTCATCAAGGCGATTTCCGAAAAGGCGTCCGGCCAGGCCGTCACCAAATCTATTACCCCCGGCCAGCAGGTCGTCAAAATCGTCCATGACGAACTGATCCACGTTCTGGCGGGTGACAACGACAACGCAGGCGAACTAAAAATCGACAACGCGCCCGCCCCGATCCTGATGGTTGGTCTGCAAGGCTCGGGTAAAACCACCACCTCGGCCAAGCTGGCCAAACGCCTGACCGAAAAGAACGGCAAGCGGGTGATGATGGCATCGCTCGACGTGCAGCGCCCCGCCGCCCAGGAACAGCTGGCGATTCTGGGTAAACAAATCGGCGTCGATACCCTGCCGATCGTCAAAGGCGAGTCAGCCGTAAAGATCGCCAAACGCGCCAAACAGCAGGCGACGATGGGCGGCTATGACGTCTACATCCTCGACACCGCTGGCCGTTTGCATATCGACGAAGTGCTGATGGACGAAGTCCAATCCGTGCGCGACATCGCCAACCCGCGTGAAACCTTGCTGGTGGTTGACGGCCTCACCGGCCAAGACGCGGTGAATGTCGCCGAAGAATTTGACACCAAAGTCGGCATCACCGGCGTGGTCCTGACCCGCATGGATGGCGACGGTCGTGGAGGTGCTGCGCTTTCGATGCGCGCTGTCACCGGCAAGCCGATCAAATTTGTTGGCCTTGGTGAAAAGCTCGACGCACTAGAAGAATTCCACCCCGAACGCGTCGCTGGCCGTATCCTCGGCATGGGCGACATCGTGTCCTTGGTCGAAAAGGCCCAGGAAACCATCGAGGCCGAACAGGCCGAACGGATGATGAAGCGCTTCCAGAAAGGTCAGTTCAACATGAACGACCTGAAAGCACAGCTGGAACAGATGATGAAAATGGGCGGCATGGAAGGTATCATGGGAATGATGCCGGGCATGGGCAAAATGAAAAAACAGGTCGCCGATGCGGGCTTTGACGATAGCATCCTGAAACGCCAGATCGCCTTGATCCAGTCGATGACCAAACGCGAACGCGCCAACCCGAAATTGCTGCAAGCCTCGCGCAAAAAACGTATTGCGCGTGGTGCCGGTCTGGAAGTGAGTGAGCTGAACAAGCTGATGAAGATGCACCGCCAGATGGCCGACATGATGAAAAAGATGGGCAAAATGGGCAAACGCGGCATGTTAAAAGGCGCGCTTGGCCAGATGTTCGGCAAAGGCGGCGGACTGCCCGGCGGGCTTGACCCATCAATGGTCGACCAAAAGGCACTGGAAGCAGCGGCGAAAAACCTGCCCGGCCAATTGCCCGGTCTGGGTGGCGGCTCGCTCCCCCCCGGCCTGTCAGGCTTCGGGAAAAAGAAATGACCGTGACCGCTCCGACTCTCCAAACTGAACGTCTCGTGCTCCGGCCCCACCGGATCGAAGATTTTGACCAACTGGCGGCAGAGCTTGGCTCGCCCCACGCGCAGTATCTGGGCGGCCCGATGAGCCGCAAAGATGCTTGGAAAAGCTTCTGTAGCGACATTGCCCAATGGTCATTGCTTGGCCACGGTGCTTGGGCGGTTGACCAGCGCGAAAGCGGCGAATTTCTCGGCCAGATCACGATTATCAAACCGCCGCACTTCCCCGAGACCGAAATCGGCTGGGTGTTCTTTCCGGGGGCCGAGGGCAAAAGTTATGCATATGAAGCGGCTCGGGCGGCGATGACATTTGCCTTTGGGGCGTTAAAGCTGCAAACCCTCGTTAGCTACATTGATCCACAGAACGCCCGCTCAATCCGACTTGCCAAGCGCCTTGGTGCGGTTGCCGATCCGGACGCCGCAAAAGCCTATGCCGAAGATGTGGTTTACCGCCACCCCGCACCGGAGGCGCTGATATGAATGTACGTTTCACCCTCACATTTGTACAAAATGTACAAACAGGAGGCCGCCATGACTGATCCCGTCACCCGCGCCGCCGAACTGCTGGCCGACCACCGCGAGAGCATTGACCGTCTGGATTCGATCCTCGTTTACACCTTGGGCGAGCGGTTCAAGCACACCCAGGCCGTGGGCAAACTAAAGGCCGAGCATGACTTACCGGCCTCTGACCCCGCCCGCGAAGCCACGCAAATTGCACGACTTGAGGAACTGGCCGAAAAAGCCAACCTCGACCCGAAAGTCGCCAAACAGTTCCTGAATTTTATTATTCAGGAAGTGATCCAACACCACACTAAACATCAGAACAATGAACCATAGGTTCAATAAACATCAAGAATGACAGGGCACTAAGCCCTTCAGTTAGCTAGGAAAATAGGAGAAACTACTCATGGCTATGAAAATCAGACTCGCTCGCGGCGGTTCCAAAAAGCGCCCCTTTTACCGTATCGTTGCGGCCGACAGCCGTATGCCCCGCGATGGTCGCTATGTTGAAAAACTGGGCACATACAACCCGTTGCTGCCCAAAGATTCCGAAGACCGCGTGAAAATGGATATGGACCGCGTTAAGCATTGGCTCGGTGAAGGCGCTCAGCCAACCGACCGTATTGCTCGTATGCTGGAAGCTGCTGGAATCCTTGAGAAAAAGACCCGCAGCAACCCGAAAAAAGGCACGCCAGGCGAAAAAGCCGTGGCCCGCGCCGAAGAGAAAGCCGAGAAGGCCGCTGCCCCTGTTGAAGAGGCACCAGTTGAAGAAGTAGCCGCCGCAGAAGCACCTGCTGAAGAGGCCGCTAAAGAAGAAGAAAAACCTGCTGAGTAATCAGCGGGTTAGGTTCACTCATGCCTGATTTTTCCGATCAGTTCCGGCAAGAGTTTACCCAGCTATTGCGCTGGCGGCGTGACGTGCGCCACTTTCGCACTGACCCTGTCGAGGGCGCTTTGGTTGATCGTTGTTTATCGACGTTCAATCTGGCGCCCTCTGTCGGCCTATCCGAGCCGTGGCGGATTGTTCGGGTGACTTCCCAAACTGCACGCGATGCTGCCACAGCCAATTTCGAGGCCGCCAATGCCGAGGCCCTCAAAGGCTATTCAGGCGAAAAAGCCCAATTATATTCAGGACTTAAGTTAAGCGGCATGCGCGATGCCCCCGTCCAGTTGGCAATCTTTTGCGATGACGAAACCACCAAAGGCCAAGGGTTAGGCGCCGCCACCATGCCCGAAATGCGCCGCTATTCCGTGGTCGCCGCCATCACCCAGTTCTGGCTTGCCGCCCGCTCCGAGGGCCTTGGCGTTGGCTGGGTTTCCATCCTTGATCCTACCCGCCTAACCCGTGATCTGGACGTACCGATGGGCTGGACCCTGATCGCTTATCTTTGCGTTGGCTGGCCGCAAGATGTTAAAACCACCCCAACATTACAATCCGTCGGCTGGGAAACCCGCAGTTCGACCCTAGAGATATTGGAACGCTGAATGACAGCAACAGATCACATCTGTGTCGGGGCTTTTTCCGGCTCTTACGGCGTCAACGGCGAGGTTCGCCTGAAAAGTTTCTGCGCCGACCCCGAAGCCATCGCCAACTACTCGCCCCTGACCAGCGAGGACGGCAAGCGCAGCTTTGCCATTACCCTGACCCGCAGCATCAAAGGCGCACTTGTGACCAAGGTCGAGGGCATCACCAACAAGGAAGAGGCCGACGCGCTGAAGGGCATTCGTCTGTTTGCCAACCGCACCCAATTGCCCGCCCTGCCGGACGACGAGTTTTACCACGCCGACCTGATCGGCCTGACGGTTCTGGACACCGGCGGCACGGTTTTGGGCAAGGTTCAAGCGGTGCAAAACCACGGGGCCAGTGACCTGCTGGAAATCACAGTTGAAGGCAGCAGCGCCACCATCCTGCTGCCATTCACCAACGAGGTGATCCCGACCGTTGATCTGACCGCTGGCCGCATCATTGCCGATCCGCCCGAGGGGGCCCTCTAGAAAATGGAAACCAGGCCTACTCTCGTTCCTGAACTTGGCTGCCAAGATGTGCTGGCCAGCCTTCGGTTCTATACCAACGTTCTGGGGTTCCACATTCGTTATGATCGGCCCGAACAGGGGTTCTATTATCTGGAGCGTCAGGGTGCCGAGATCATGATCGAGCAGATGGACGAGGACAGTTGGATCGCGGGACAGGCAGTGCCGCCATTAGGTCGGGGAATGCATTTTCAAATCGGCACCACTGATCTGGCAGCCCTTTATGAAACATGCAAAGCCGCAAGCGCTGTGATCTTTCGCGATTGGGAGGAAGCATGGTATCGGGCTGGCGATCACTATGTTGGTCAGGTGCAATTCATAGTTCAGGATCCAGATGGATACCTATTGCGGTTCGAGCAGGGATTGGGCAAACGCAAGGATCCACGCACCGGAAGGGTCGTCGGGTGACGCGCGAAATCTGGCCGTATCATCGCCGATCCGTCTGTTGGGGAATACAGCTCATCGCCCCCCACAGCTTTCCTGTTTAATCCGCACCACCGAACATGATCAGGCCCATCCGCAAAATCCCATGTAAGCGTTTTTGCGCAGTAGGTGAGCGTTCGGATTTTTCCTTGGGTATAGCAGACCATTCCATCAACAATTCAATTGGCAACAGATAGGTTAAGGCAGGATCGCCCCGATATTGCCCCCCATACCCTTGATAAAACGCATCCAGATCACCCGCGCTAAATGGCTCCGTGCCGTCCTTATCCAGATCATCATAAAAATACGTGCCGTACCGAATTAGGAATTTCGCCACATCATGAGCCGTGGGAACTTCGCGCATGGCACTGAAATCAATGCCATAAACCTCCTTGTTATCCAGCAGAAGATTGCGCAGATGCATATCGCCGTGGGTCGCCGAAACCCTGGTTTCCTGACCCCTTATTGTTTCTGCAACAGCAGGGATTTTGGCGGCATATTCCAGAAATAAATCACGGCGCGGCACTTCCAGCTTGCGCGATTTAACCGCATCTTCGTGCCACGCCATGCTTTTCAGCATTGCATCAGGGTTGACCGGATTAAGGCGCACAAATGTATTTTGGTGAAAGGTCGAAATCCACGCGCCACAGCGCTCGAGTATTTCATGACGATCCCCCAGCCCGATTGCAGCCAGATCAAGCAGCTCATGGGCCGGACGCCCGGGGGCAAACTCGATAATCTGGCTATGGGTTTTTGTATCCGCGATTAATATATTGGGAATATGCAGATGATTTACATTTTGCATAGCCACATAGGCGCGTTTGTGGCCGTCGATTTCTGTCTGGAAATTCTTAGGCGACCCTAAAGGATACTCCGCCTTGAAAATCAGGTTCTTAACGCCTTTACCGCTCAGTAAAATCACAATTCTAGAACTGCCGGGGGTTATACGCAGCTTGATGGTTTCCGGATCATAATTGGCTGGCGACAACCCAAGTTCCTGAATTAACCTTGGCCAGGTCGCATCCCCGATTGCCTGAATTGCGTCTGTATCATTCCATTCTGTCACTCAAGCGGCCTTTCAATTTTGAACACGGCCAAATTCAGACGTTTTCAATTATAGTATCATTGGTTAAATAGTGGAAATGAGCAAGCCAACCAAATCACCCTCCTCTAAGTCACACGGCCGCAAAACCATTTCGGCCAGCATGCAGCCGCGTGACCTGATGGGCGAGACCCCGCAGTTGAAAAACGCGTGGCGGGTAAAAATCATCACGCTGTTCCCCGAGGCCTTCCCCGGTG
>JAFLKA010000017.1 GCA_022712735.1 Marinosulfonomonas sp.
GGCTACCTTGATCTGCGCCAAGATGCGCAAGAAACTTTCATCGAGGCCTATCGTCGGCTTGGTGCCGCCCCGTTCAAAGCAGTGTTATACCCAGAGGGGCGCGAGAAAAATGCAGCATGAAACCACATTCCTGACGGTCAAAGCCCAGGTTGCGGACCTGAACCGTCAAACAGAGAATTCCAAACCCGCACAGGTTTTGGAACTCGCATTGCAGCGTGCTACGTCGGGCCGGATCGCGCTGGTGTCATCATTTGGTGCGGAATCGATTGTGTTGCTGCATATGGTTTCGACCATTGACCCAAGCTTGCCGATTTTGTTCATCGACACACAGATGTTGTTCAAGGAAACCCTCGATTACCAGACAGATGTTGCCCGCCTGCTGGGCCTGTCAGATGTACGCCGAATTCTCCCCGACCCATTGGATATTTCTGATAAAGACCCGAACGGGACACTAAACCAACTGAACAAGGATGCCTGCTGTGCTTTGCGTAAAGCCCGCCCGTTGCAGCAAGCGTTAAGCGGGTTTGATACATGGATCACCGGACGCAAACGGTTTCAGTCCGGCATTCGCGCCAAACTTGAGGTTTTTGAAAATGACGGGGATCACCGCATCAAGGTCAATCCGCTGGCCCACTGGCAGCCCAAGGATTTGCACGCGTATATCGAGGCGCATCATCTACCGCGACATCCACTGCTTGCACAGGGGTTCGCGTCGATTGGCTGCGCACCTTGCACATCCCCCGTCAAAGACGGCGAAGATGCCCGTGCGGGGCGCTGGCGTGACAGCGACAAAACTGAATGCGGGATACATTTTGTGAATGGGCAAGTTCTGCGCCAACCTACGCATGAGGGGCTGCCATCATGACTGTGATTGTAACGGATACAGGTTTTGGCCCCGACGATTGGGTGCCTGGGTATGTCGAAATGGAAGAAGTATCAGCCGCTTCCCCGCCCTCGCTGGCGGTTGATGTCCCATCCGATGCAGACCCGGAATTCCTGCGCCCATTTCTGCACCAGATTGATCTGATCCGCATAGACTTCCCAAATTTCGCGGATGGGCGCGGGTTTACCATTGCGCGGCGTTTGCGCCTGATGAAATTCCAAGGCCGCCTACGGGCCAAGGGCCATGTCATTGCCGATCAATATGCAATGGCGCGGCGCAGCGGGTTTGACGAGGTCGAGATAGATACCGCATTGGCTGTGCGTCAGCCCGAAGCACAATGGACATACCGCGCCAACTGGCGGGATCATGATTATCAAACATTGTTGCGAGCGAAAAAAACCAGCATCGCAAGTTAACATTATCGGGTTTGCCCGACGGTTTACTGTGCAATTCAGACTCTGCATGTTTGAATTAGAAATTTGGACACGACAGACAGGAGCAGTGGGATCGACAAGACGCTTGCAGTTTCCAACCAGAGCATTGGTGGATTTTGTGAAACTATATTTTGATAAAGCTCTCTGATCAAAGGAAGTCTTCGATCAAGTGCTTTGCGTGAACCGTTTCATGGCAGAATTAAATCGATAAGGGAACAGTGCGAAACTTTTCGGCAGAACCAATAATGACACCGCCTAGCGCTGACAGGTGACATTTCCACTTGATTACAACATTTTTTATAAGCGAGGCACATTCTAGGTAGCGGGGGTTCCCCCCTGGGCAGCCCGGTGTTTGATTTGCAGCGCTGCTATTGGCACCATCAGCACCAGACCAATGCCCATAGTGATTAAACCGGGGGCGATAAACAGGAACGACACCAGCGCAACCCACCATCGCTCCAGCTTGCTAAGTGGCGCGATGAAGTAGCCGGCAAACGCTGTGCCCATGCTGGCGATCCCGAGCATGGCGCCGATCAACGTGATGGCAAAGGCGGACCATGTGAACCCCTCCGCCACCAGCAACAATGCGGGCGAGTAGACGAACACAAACGGCACCAATGCCTTGGCAATACCCAGCCTGAAGGCGGTGTTGCCGGTCTGGAACGGGTTTGACCCCGCAATGCCCGCCGCCGCATAAGCGGCCAGCGCCACCGGCGGCGTGATATCCGCCAACACCCCGTAGTAAAACACAAAGAAGTGCGACACGATCGGCTCCACGTTCAACTGCGCCAAAGCAGGCGCGGCAACCGCGACAAGGATGATGTAGGTCGCAGTGGTCGGAATGCCCGCGCCCATGATGATACAGGCAAACGCAATCAGAACCAGCGATACAAACAGCGCCCATTGTTCAACCCCGAAATAGCTGAGCGGCCAGATGGTGCTGATAGTGGTGCCGATGTCTGTGGCGGTTTGCACCACAACATAGCCCAGACGAAAGCCAACGCCGGTCAAGGTAACCACGCCAACGATGATGCCGACGCAAGCCGCCGCAGCCCCAACAGCCAGCGTGTTTTTCGCACCCGCCGATAGGGCCTTCCACAGGTCCGTAACCGTCAGACGGTTATTGGGGTTCAAGAACCCGACCACCACGCAAGCAATGATGCCGTAGACGGCCGCGAAATCAGGGGTTTTGCCGGACAGGATCAGGTAAACCAGAATGCCCAGCGGGATGATCGACAGCCAGTGTTGGCGCAGAACGATGCCTGCCTTTGGCAGCTCATCCGCGCGCAATCCGCGCAGGCCCAGTTTCTTGGCCTCAAGATGGACCATAATGAAGATGCCAAAGTAATGCAGCAGGGCTGGGAACAGCGCCGCCGCCAGCACATCACGCAGCGGGATTTCAAGGTATTCGACCATGATAAACGCCGCCGCCCCAAGGATTGGCGGGGTGATCTGGCCGCCGGTTGACGAGGTGGCCTCGACTGCACCGGCGAAATGCGCCGGGTAGCCGACCTTTTTCATTGCCGGAATGGTCAGCGCACCGGTGGTCACCGTGTTGGCGATGGACGAGCCCGAGATCGTGCCCATGAAGGCCGACGAGAAAATCGCCACCTTGGCAGGGCCACCGGAATAACGTCCGGCAATCACCATCGCCAGATCAATAAACAATTGCCCCAGCCCGATCCGCGTGGCCAGAACGCCAAACAGGATGAACAGGAACACATATTGCGCCATCACACCGATGGCGACGCCGTAGATGCCCTGATTGGTCATATACAGGTGGTTAATCAGCCCCAGCCAACTGGTGCCGCCGTGTTTCAGTGCGCCCGGTGCGTAGGGGCCGAAAATGGCGAAACCGATAAAAACCAACGCGATGATTGGCAGGGTCGGGCCGATCGAGCGGCGCGCGGCTTCGAGCACCAGAACCAACAGGAAGGTACCCATCATCACGTCGCCTTGCGACGGGTTGCCGACCCGTTCGGATACGATTTCCGGTGGCAACAAGGGCAGGTATAATGAAGCCCCGACCGCAAGGAT
This sequence comes from Marinosulfonomonas sp., assembly GCA_022712735.1. The sequence continues at coordinate 3,355 of JAFLKA010000017.1, forward strand.
CGAGAAAATAATATCGAGGATCGACACGCCGCTGAACTTGTACCACGCGGGTTTCACCTCCATGCCTTGCTCGGATTTGCGCCATGAAAACAGCAGAAAAACCAAGCCAAG
>JAFLKA010000378.1 GCA_022712735.1 Marinosulfonomonas sp.
ATATGTCGGGCTGGGCTATACATTCGCTGACCGGATCGTTGAGCTGGCCGATATTCTGGGCAATGCCAGCGGATTTATGGCCGCAGGTGTGATCACCATCGGGCTGGGATACTGGCTGTGGGGTGCCGCAAAGCAGGCAAAAGCTGCTAGGCTGGATTAGGACTATATAACCATGTCAAACGCACCCGTTTACCACATTGATCCCGCCGCGTTCTTTGCCGACCCCTACCCGACCCTTGCCGATATGCGCAAGGTTGCGCCCGTGGCCTTTGTGCCCGAGTTGGGCGCGACCCTGTTCACCAAACGCGATGACATATTTGCGCAGGAAAAACGCATTGATGTGTTTTCATCGGCGCAACCGGACGGGTTGATGACGATCCTGATGGGCGAAAACGTGATGCGCAAGGATGGCGAGGCGCATATGGAGGGGCGTCGTGCCATATTCCCCGCCATGTCACCGCGCACGGTGCGCGACCACTGGATGGCGATGTTTATTACAGCGACCGACCGCATCCTAGCCGATCTAGCCCCGCGTGGCACTTGCGATCTGGTGCGCGATTTTTCGATGCCGGTCGCTGCCGAAGCGCTCAAGGTGATCACCGGCCTGATCGATATGGAAGCGTCCGAGATGGACCGCGTATCGCAAGGCATGATTGACGGGATTTCCAACTATGCTGGCGTCAAATCGGTCGAGGAAAACTGTAACGCCTGCACGGCCCTGATTGACCAGCATATCAACGCGATGTTGCCCATGGTGCAGGCCACGCCGGACACTTCGCTGCTGTCTGTGCAACTGCAAGCGGGTTTGTCCCTGCAAGACACCCGCGCCAATATCAAACTGGCAATTTCCGGCGGCCAGAACGAGCCGCGCGACGCGATTTCCGGCACCGCTTGGGCGCTGCTGACCCATCCCGATCAACTGGCGATGATTGACGCAGACGCGGCCACATGGCTGCAAGCGTTCGAGGAATACGCCCGCTGGATTTCCCCCATCGGCATGTCGCCACGACGCGTTGCCAAAGTCGACACCACCTGCGGCGTCACCTTTGACGTGGACGATCGGGTGTTCTTTATGTTCGGGGCGGCCAATCGGGACGAAGACCATTTTGACGACCCCGACGCTTATGACCTAACCCGCAGCACCCGCGCCGCCCTGTCCTTTGGCGCGGGCCCGCATTTTTGCGCCGGTGCCGCCGCATCCCGTGCGCTGATCGCCGATGTCGCCTTGCCCAAACTGTTTGCTGCCCTGCCCGATTTGCATCTGACTGGCAGCACCCCGTTCGAGGGCTGGGCCTTTCGTGGCCCAACCGCCATGCCGGTTGCGTGGACAACCTGACCTTTGCATTTCTTCTTGCCCTAAATACCTCCGCCGGAGGCATCAGACATTGCCACCAGCCCTAACCATAGCCATATATAAGCCATGCTCCGGTTTTCCCCCATCCTGATCGCGGTGCTTTACGCACTAATTATGTATCGCTTCTCAGCGTGGCGCACTGCGCGTGAACTGGACGCGAAATCAACCGAGCTGGCAGATGCCGAGCTAAAGGCATTGTGCGACCAGATGGCGGGCGCGCTGGAACTGCCGCGCATCAAGGTGCATATTTACGAGATTGAACCGGTGAACGGGTTGGCCGCGCCGGACGGGCGCATTTTTATCACCCGCGGATTTTACGACAAATACCGCGCGGGCGATGTCACCGGCGAAGAAATAGCCAGCGTTATAGCGCATGAATTGGGCCATGTGGCACTTGGCCATTCGCGCCGCCGGATGATCGACTTTTCCGGCCAGAATGCGCTGCGCACCGCTATGGCAATGGTATTTTCCCGCTTTATTCCCGGACTTGGCACCTATATCGCCAATTTCCTGACCACCCTGCTGGCGGCTCGTCTGTCGCGCTCCGATGAATACGAGGCTGACGCTTATGCCTCGGCCTTGTTGACCAAATCCGGCATTGGCACGGCGGCGCAGAAATCATTGTTTGTGAAACTGAACGCCCTGACCAAATCGCGCGGCGGGGCGGCGCCCGCGTGGTTGATGAGCCACCCGAAAACCGCCGAGCGGATCAAGGCGATCGAGAAAATGGAAAGACGCTGGGGGAAATTACAATAACACCTGCCGTTCATTGGGCCTGACAGCCCTCTTCGCTATAGACCAGCCCAAACGGATACGCCCGTCAGGGAGCGACGAGCGCCTTGCCCAACCGCGGCAATCGTGCCTTTTTCATCAGCTTGCGCATGTCCTGCTTCTGGCCTGACAGATGCGTCGCCACCTGCCGCACATTTTCAGCAACCTCGCTCACCATGTCAGGTTGCTCCCCGAACATCTCGCGCAGCATCCCGTCAGGATCACGCCGCACCACCCCGTTGGCGCTGACCACACGGGTCGGGAAATCCTTCAGGTTCATGGTCAGCAGCACATCCGCCTTGCCAGCAATAGCCGCGGCCAGAACGTGGGTATCATTCGGGTCCGGCAAATGCAGGCTGACCTCAAGATCAGCAGAATAATCCACCTCGGCATCCGGCCACCGCGCCCGCAACAACGCGATCTCGCCCCGCGCCACATCGCCCTGCCCGTCGCCCAAT
>JAFLKA010000018.1 GCA_022712735.1 Marinosulfonomonas sp.
CATCGGCATCAAACCACCCGCGTGAAGCAGAGACTTTGAGATCTTCATTCAGATCCCATTCCTCCCACCCACGAATGTTAAGCGGGTTGTTCGTCGTGGCGTCGTGCCCGGTAAATGTCCAAACGAAAATCACGTGACTCCCGGCGCAACGCACATCATCGCAAGTAAGCGTCAAATCCGGGACATCCGCATAAAAACCAGCTGCCATTTCCTGAACTCGCGAGCGACCACTCCACGGATCGCCGTTGTTAATAATAATTTCGCCATCTTCCGCGTAGAACGAAGCTACCGCCTCGGCAGATTTGGAATTCCAAGCTGCAGCATAGTCTGCTGCGATTTCAGCAACCGCTTTTGGATCAATCATTTTTCCCTCCCTTTGGTTCCAAACATCTAAATCAAATGTATACCTCAATGGCTTCTCCAAACAAAATCAAACTTCACGAAGAGTAATGGATGGCAACGGAGTCGAGCTATACTGTGACCGCGACGAGGCCGACTGGCCGCGCAGCCCAGACGGGGCGCTGGCCATGAACAATGCGCCGCTTGATGTTGCGGGGTTGATGGCTGTGGGGCTGGATGGCTAACACATTCACCGCCGTCATATGCGTCTACATCGGCTTGGCGTTAAAGGTGAACAACACCTCGCCATTGATCTTGTAATTGTTGATCAACGCGGCCGCTGTGTCACTGGTCAGCCAGTCCTCCAGCGCAATGGCCAAATCCGTTTTTACATGCGGGTGCCGCTCAGCACTCACAGGGATGAATGCATATTGATTGAACAACACCGGATCGCCGGAAAACAGTAGAACCAGCCCACCCTTATTGCCAAAATTCAGCCAACTGGCGCGGTCCGCCATGATATAGGCATCCATGCCGCTGGCGGTGTTTAGCGCGGCCCCCATTCCTGCCCCCGCCGCACGATACCAACCCGTGAACGCGGCAGTGTCCAGTCCGGCATCCTGCCACAGGGACAGCTCTTTCTTATGGGTGCCGCTGTCGTCACCACGGCTGACAAACGGTGCTTTGGCACCGGCAATCAATTGCAACGCCGCCGCTGCCGTTACAGCACCGCCAATATCGGCTGGATCAGCAGACGGTCCAATCAGGACAAAATCATTATACATAATCTCGCGCCGATGCGTGCCGTAACCCGCTGCTATAAATGCGTCCTCGGCCTCGCGCGAATGCACCAATATGGCATCGACATCGCCAGCCTCGCCCAATCGCAATGCCTGTCCGGTGCCAACAACAATCAGCTGCACATCCAGATCAAGATCGGCCTTGATTTGCGGCAGCAACACATCCGACAGGCCCGAATTGTGGAACGAGGTCGTCACCGCCACTCTGATCTCGGCGATCTCGGCGGCCTGCACCACAACGCCGGTAAACAGCAGCGCTATGGTGGCCAGAATCAATTTCAGCCCAGGCGTCATTCGACGATATCCCCATTCACAAAGGCCCGTGCCTTTCGGGTTTTCGGAGCATCAAAAAATTCCGCCGCTGGTGCCATTTCATGTACCAGCCCGCCGACCATAAACACCACATCACTGGCCAGACGCCGCGCTTGCCCCATGTCATGCGTTGCCATCACAATACGGGTGCCATCCGTTTGTGCATCCTGCAATATCGTCTCGATCTCGCGGGTGGCGCTGCCGTCCAGATTGGCGCTAGGCTCGTCCAGAAACAGAACCTCTGGCCTGCGGATCAAGGCCCGCGCCAGCGCCAGCTTCTGTTTCTCGCCACCCGACAATACCGGTGCTGCCCTGTCCAGTGCGTGACCAAGGCCGAACCGCACGGCCCAGTCCGCCGCCCGCAATCGTGCCGCACGCCGCGCCATACCACGCAGGATCAGCGGGTAGGCAATACTGTCGACCACATAGCGCCGCATCATAATGGGTGTCGGGAAAACATAGGCCTGATGTTGGCGGGCAATGTCATCGGGCACATTCCAGTATGCCGCACCCGCAGACACCCGTTGCAACCCGTGCATCAGGCGCAACAGGGTGGTTTTGCCCGACCCGTTCGGCCCGATCACCACAGTCAGACCGCCCACGTCAATCGTCAGGTCCACCGGCCCGACAATCCGCACGCCGCGCACTTTGGCCACCACACCGCGCATGGTCAGCGGCAGGATGGATGTTGGCGAAACAGGCTCTACCATATGCTCGCCCTTTCGGTGCGCGACAGGATATGGATCGTCAGGTTCACCGCAATCGCCAGCCCGATCAGGATTATCCCCAGCCCCATCGCAAAGGCAAAATTACCCTTGCCGGTTTCCAGCGCAATCGCGGTGGTCAGAACCCGTGTTGAATGGTCGATATTACCGCCCACAATCATAATCGCCCCGACCTCGCCAATTGCCCGCCCGAAACCAGCCAGCATCGCCGTTAACAGGGCCCGTCGCCCGTCCCACAACAGCGCTTTGATGCGTTGCATTCGGGTTGTATTCAGCGAGATCAGCAGGTCGTGGTATTCGGCCCAAAGATCCCGAATGGTTTGATGCGCGATAGACGCAATCAGCGGGGTGATGATGATCACCTGCGCGATGATCATCGCCGTCGGGGTGAACAGCAGGCCAAACACCCCGAACGGCCCCGAACGCGACAGCATCAGATAAACAAACAGCCCGACCACCACAGGCGGCAGGCCCATCAGGGCGTTCAGCACCGCAATCACATAACGCCGCAGCCAAAAACGCCGCACCACCAGCCACGCGCCCAGCGGCAACCCGATTACGGACGCAATCAGCACGGCCGTCAGCGTCACCCGCAACGACAGGCCCACCACCTCGAGCAGGTCCGCATCTAACGTAATGATTAGCCCTCAAGCCTCGGCCAGGCCCTGGAAAATCTCGCTCATGCAAAAGCACCGCCCGTTTCTATCGCCATTCGTCGCCCATAGGTATTATATTGACCAATCCCTTGCCAACAACCATCCGACCTTTCCCATCACGCATGCATCTTTTTATGTCTGGACTTATGACCTATTTTCCCGATACGCTTCTTTCGAACCAAAGGAGATCACCATCATGGTAATG
>JAFLKA010000019.1 GCA_022712735.1 Marinosulfonomonas sp.
GACCGGTCCACGATGCGGCTGGCAAGGGCCGTGGACAGGGACACGGCGACCATCACCGCAAGGCCGGTTTGCCAGTCACCGGTTAATTCAAACACAATCAGGGTGGTCGAGATCGGCGCGCCCAGCACGGCGGCGGCCACAGCCCCCATGCCCGCCAACGCATAGATGGTTTCGGAATCCGACACATTGGGGAAAATCGCCGTGGCAATCAGCCCGAATGCCAACCCCGTCAGCGCCCCGACCATCAGGGACGGTGAAAAAATACCGCCGCCCATCCGCCCCGCCATGGTGATCGACACCGCGACCACCTTGAGCACCGCAAACACCATCGCCTGATACAGCAGCAAATCACCGGTCAGCGCCCGCGACGTGGTTTCATACCCCACCCCGATGATATGCGGGAATGCAATGGCAATGCCGCCCAGCATCGCGCCTGCCACAGCGGGGCGCAACCAGCGCGGCATATGGGTTTTGTCCTGCACGTAGGTGCCCAGATCGTCGGCCCAGAACACCGCTTTCATCAGTAAAACCGCCACCAGGCCACACAGCAAACCAAGGATCACAAAGGCTGGCAGCTCGACATAAAACGTCAGCCCACCCTCGACCGGCAGGGTAAATTCGGTGACATTGCCCAGATGCGTGCGGCTGATCACCGTGCCCGCGACAGATGCAATCACAATCGGCGCAAAGGCGTGAACGGCGAAGTGGCGCAATACCACCTCAAGCGCGAAAAGTGCGCCCGCGATGGGCGCGTTGAACGACACTGAAACGGCAGCGGCCACCGCACAACCCAGCAAATCGCGTCCCGTTATGCCGTTGGCGTTGATCCGGTTCGACACCCAGCTGGAAATCACCGAGGCCAGATGCACCACCGGCCCCTCGCGCCCGCTGGAGCCGCCCGAGGCCAGCGTGATCATCGTGGCAAACGCCGACGCGATACCCTCTTTTTGCTCGACCCGCCCCTCGTTCAGCGCAGCCCCTTCAATCACATCGGCGACAGACCGCACCACACCATCATCGGTGAACCGGTTCAGGATCAAACCCACAGCCAGCCCGCCCGCAATCGGGATCAGCAATATCCAGTACCAGTGCAGTGTTTCGGCGAACGAGTGCAGCATGTGCAAATCTTCGGCCCCATACAGCCACCCTTGCAGCGCCGAAATCCCTTTGCGAAATCCAAGTGCTGCGTAGCCCGACGCAATACCGATGGCGAGCGCGATAAACCAGAACTGCACTTGGCTTGGCCCATGTTTGCGCATCAAGCGCCAAGCATGACGCAGGGTTTCACGCCCCTCACCCAGCTTGCGCTTTATCGCTGATTTCACAGCATTCATCCGTAATGTCCCGCTATATCAATCCGGCCTTTCACAGCCCGTTCGCATCGCCTAATCTGCGGCCAACAACTTATGAGGGGCCAGTATGACCATCCCATCCGCTATTGCAGCACTTACATCCTTCCTAGGCGATCGTCTAAGCCTATCCAAGCCTGATCTGGAAGCGCACGGCGCATCCGAAACGCATTTCGCCGCCGCCCCGCCCGACGCGGTGGCCTATCCGGTTGATACAGCCGAGGTCGCGCAGATCGTGAAAACCTGCACCGATCACGATTGCCCGGTGATCCCGTATGGTGCCGGAACCGCGCTTGAGGGGCACACATTGGCGGTTCGCGGTGGCGTGACCATCGACATGGGCCGGATGAACGCCGTGCTGGCGGTTCACCCCGAGGATATGGATGTGGTGGTGCAACCGGGCCTGACACGCGAGGCGCTGAACACCGAATTGCGGGCAACAGGGCTGTTTTTTCCGGTGGACCCGGGGGCAAATGCGTCACTGGGCGGGATGGCCAGCACACGGGCCAGCGGCACCACTGCGGTGCGTTACGGCACCATGCGCGACAACGTATTGGCGCTCGAGGTGGTGCTGGCGGACGGGCGGATCATTCGCACCGGCAGCCGTGCGCGCAAATCATCCGCCGGATATGATCTGACGGCGCTGTTCGTCGGGGCCGAGGGCACGCTGGGGGTGATCACCGAACTGACATTACGACTGCAAGGCCAGCCCGAGGCGGTGTCCTCGGCGATCTGTTCCTTTGACGGAATTGGCGACGCGGTAAACGCGGTGATCGCCACCATCCAGATGGGCATCCCGATGGCGCGGATCGAGTTTATTGACGCCGAAACCACGCGGGCCTGCAACGCGTATTCAAACGCCAACATGCCAGAGGTGCCACACCTGATGGTGGAATTCCACGGATCAGACGCAGGGGTTGAGGAGCAAGCCACACGCTTTGGCGAGATCGTCGAGGAGATGGGCGGCACGGGGTTCAAATGGTCGTCGAAACCCGAGGAGCGCACAGCCCTTTGGGACATGCGCCACAAGGCGTATTACGCCTGTCTGGCCCTGCGCAAAGGGGCGGTGGCGCTGGTGACTGACGTTTGCGTGCCCATCTCGCGCCTTGCCGAAGCGGTCGAGGCCAGCCGCGCCGATATTGCTGCCAGTGGTCTTCAGGGACCGATACTGGGGCATGTGGGCGATGGAAATTACCATGCCATTTTGCTGGTGGAGCCCAACAACGCGGCCGAAATGGAGACCGCCAAGGCGCTATCAAACCGCATGGTTGAACGCGCACTTGCGATGGGCGGAACCGCCACGGGTGAGCACGGAATCGGCATCGGCAAGCTGGGTTATATGCGCGCGGAGCACGGCGACGGCTGGGCGGTGATGGGTGAAATCAAACGGGCGCTGGACCCGAAAAACACGCTCAATCCCGCTAAGGTTGTTGAAATAAACTGATATTAGGCTGAAAAACTGCCCGTTTGGTAAAAAACACTGTGTTTCTGGTTTGATCGTTGGACCGGACCCGAAAATCGGTTACCATCGCATCAGGAAACACGAAATATTATACAGAAATAACTTTCCCCTATTTTCAAAAGTTGCACCATTCAGGGCTGATTCCTGTATGGTTTTGTTACAACGGTAGGTGTTTGGGGAAGCAACAGGTAGCGTAAAAACATGTCAGTAGACCATGACAAGTTAAATTCGGAAACGTCACCCGAGGTGCGCGACGAGGTAATTGACCGCCTCTACGAGGTCGCAATGGACCCGTCGCGTTACGAGGACCTGCTGGACCAATGGGAAAGCATGATCCGCCCTTTGCGCGAAGGTGCCAATGGCACATTGATCAATGTCGATCTGGATGCAGAATACGCCAGCCACTTTAGCCGCGCTGATAAGTTTCTGGAAAAACTGGATGACAATTCGGATCAGGTAAACCACCTGTCACATGTGGACAAATCGGCGGCATTCCTGATCGGGCGTGATTTGCGCCTGATCGATGTGAACAAAGCTGCCCGTTCCGTTTTCAGCATTCAAACCGGCAATAAACTGTCGGATTTGCCGATAGATGCGGATGATCTGCGGGCGCTGGAAAACCAGACCGCTGCCATGCTGATGAGCAACCGTGATGTGCCTGCCATTTTGCGGGCCCGTTTGCTGGATTCACAACGGCTGGTTATCTTTCAACTGCAAACCCTAAGGCAGGATGATGCGCCGCCGCTGGTGGTTGCCATATCGTCCGAAGTCAGCTGGCCGGACGGTTTTGACGAGCTGCTGAACACGGCCTTTTCGCTGACCAATGCCGAAGTTGACATCGTGCGTGCCCTGACCGAATGCCTGAGCCTGCGCGAGATTGCTGAGGCGCGGAAACGCTCGATTGATACCGTCCGCGCGCAGCTAAAATCGGTGCTGGGCAAAACCGAAACCCGTTCGCAAACCGAACTGGTGCGCCTTGCCCTCTCGATGATGGATATCACCAGCTATACCGAAGATATTGCCACCAGGGTCCAAGCCCACAGCACTGGTACCAAAGACCTCGTTTCACGACCGTATCACTCCATTACCCTGCGCGACGGGCGAAACATGGAATACCTGATCCTTGGGGATCAGACCGGAAAACCGCTTGTTTTCTTGCCGCAAGATTACGGGTTAGTGCGCTGGCCTGCGTCGGCCGAGGCCGAAGCGACGCGGCGCGGAATGAAGATTATCGTGCCTATCCGCCCGGGTTATGGCAACTCGACCCCGCTGCCAAAAAAACAGCCCCCGAATGAAATTATCGCGCATGATCTGAATGAATTGCTGACCCACCTTAAGGTCGGCAAATTCCCGTTCGTCACATTGGGGGCCGATATTTATTTCGCGCTGGATTTCCACAGAGTTTATCCTGATCGTGTTACGGCGGTTTTCGTGACTGGCGGGCATTTTCCACTGGAAACCTCGGCCCAATACGAGCGGATGGCAAAATGGCACCGCTTCATTCTGGCCAGCGCCCGCTACACCCCGCACCTTTTGCCCTTCATGGTCAAGGCCGGTTTTTTACTGGCGCGGCGCTTGGGTAAACGTAAATTCGTTCATGCGGTATTTGGCACCTCGCCAGCCGATGTTGCCACATTCGAGAACGCGCAAGTTTACGAGGCCATGGTGTGTGGATCAGAAGTCTGTCTGTCTGAAACCCATTCTTCGCATAATTCGTTTGCCTCTGAAGTGCTGCTTCAGGAGCGCACCGACTGGTCGCATCTAATTGAAGGTGCCCGTGATACCGTGCCCCTTTATTGCCTGAGTGGCTTGCAAGACCCGCAGGTACCCAAGGAAACCCTACGCGAGTTTCAGGCTAAATTTCCGTGGGTCCGTTTTACAGATTTTGAGGATTGCGGCCAGTTGGTATTTTTCAAGAAATGGCCCGAAATCATTCCCATGATCGAGAGATATTTATAAAAATTCGCGGTTTACCCCATATGGGGTATGACGAATAGGCGGATTCCTGCGCAAGATTGTTCTATTGAAGAACGGTAAACAGGTTACTCGCTGCAAACCCGTAACACTTTTTAAGGATTTCGCATTCCCCTTCCGGGATGAAAGGTTCGAAAATTCATATTTTCCGGATTACCGGGATTCGGGGCGGCTGTTGGGTGGCAATGACACATTATATTCAGTGTTAAACGCCGAGGAGTCGCCTTGAATTTTCTAATTTATTCCTTGTTTAACAACGACTTGGCTGCTTCTCGCGCCACATCCGTCACCGTATCCCCCGACAACATCCGCGCAATTTCATCAATGCGCTCATTGCTGTCCAATGGCACCACACCCGATATAGTCTGCTCCTTCACCACCCGTTTTTCGACCCGCCAATGATGCGCGCCCTTGGCCGCGACTTGGGGTGAATGGGTGACGACCAATACCTGTGCGTCGCTGGCCAAATCGGCCAACCGGCGGCCAACCGCATCGGCCGTGGCCCCGCCAACCCC
>JAFLKA010000286.1 GCA_022712735.1 Marinosulfonomonas sp.
GGTAATGACCGGATATACGACGGTGAGGGCGCGTCCATGATCGATACCGGACCGGGTCGTAATCTGGTGGTCTCTGGTTCTGGGGATGATGTGATTCACGTCGGCGCCGGTGAAAACCACATCACTGGCGGGCAGGGAGCCGTGACATATCATGTTGCTTACGGCGGGCTGTGCATCATTACAGACTGGAGCGATCAATGCGTTCTTGAGTTGAGCGCTTGGCCCAGCGAGCCACAGGTTTGCCTAACGGCTGAGGGTGTGATCTTGCGTTTGGGCAGCGGTGTGATTGTGCTGAAAGATGTCGATAATCTGGAAGCGGTGATCCGTCAGATTAAACAGAATTCCTAACATAAAGCGGTTTGTGGTTGGCATAGTTTTGTCTGGCCCACTCGGGTATTTCGTGTATAATCGCCTGAACAATCTCGAATTGTTTTCTCAAGGCTCGGTTGATTGGATGGTATTATGACAGCTCGGCGCCCCGTTGCTGCTCTTTGGATTGGTGAAAAACTTCATTATGTCAATCAGCTATGCCTAGAATCACATATTTTGGCAGGCCACCCGACCACATTGTATTGCCCGGACAATGTCCCCCATGCTCCGGAAGGGGTTGAGGTGCGCCCAGCCTCTGAAATCATGGATATTGATATGAGTGTTGTGGAAGAAACCTCGGCCTCGTTTTTATCAAATGTGTTTCGCTATAAAATGATCCAGAAAACCGGCGCAATTTGGATTGATTGCGATGCCTTTTGTCATCAGCCATTCCCTGACGACAGCGAGTATATTTTTGGCGGTCACGGTATGTCTGCAGCGCTCAACTGCGGTGTGGTTGGCCTGCCTCAGGAATGCGAATTGATGGACCAATTGCTGGATTATTACGACAACTTGCCCGACTATCCGGCATGGTGGAACAAGAACCAGCGCCGCAAAATGGATAATCAATCCGATGATGTGCCCCATCCTGTAAAAATTTACCGCGCCGAGCGCACAGCCTTTGGCCCGCAGGCGTTTACTTATTTCGCCAAACAGACTGGCGACTATGATCGCGCGATGTCGCGTGATGTTTTGTATCCGGTGCCGTTTCAGCTAAATGATGTCTTTTTTGATCCTTATGGAAACGTAGAGGGCCATATGACCGAGAATACACTCTCTGTGCACCTTTACACCAACGGGACCAAGCCTTGGTGGCGTAAACACGCCCCACTAGAGGGGTCGTATGTCGAACGCATGTGCAAGCAGGTTGGCATAACGCCCGAGGATGCCCTGAAGTAATTTCAATCAGGATATTATTGTGGCAATCAAGCTAAAAAAGAATACCAGCAAACACGGTCGTATCACCGCAGTGTCGATGATGAAGGACGAGGCGCCATATCTGCTTGAATGGTTCGCGCATCACATGGCAGTCGGTTTTACCGATATTCTGGTTTACACCAACGATTGTTCAGACGGCACCGACACCATGCTGATGCGGCTCGAAGAGCTGGGCCTCGGGTATCACCGGCGCAACGATATTCGCGAGGGCATCAAGCCTCAACCTTCAGCGATCAAATACGCACAGGTTGAGCCGATCGTGCAGGAGAGCGACTGGGTGTTGGTGTTCGACGCCGATGAATTCCTAAATGTCAAATACGGGGACGGGACCCTGACGGACTTGATTTCAGCGGTGGGCAAGGCTGACGGTATCGTCATCACCTGGCGTAGTTTTGGCTCTGGCAATGTTGTTGATTGGTCGCGCAAACCGGTCACAGAGCAGTACCAATACGCCGCTCCCGAACTTTGGAACAAGGGGTGGGGTGTCAAAACCCTATTCAAGTTTGAATCCGATCATTGGAAATTGGGCATTCACCGCCCCAAAATGAAGCGTAAAGCGCTGGAAACCGATTATCCCGACAGCATCCATTGGCTGAATGGTTCAGGCCTACCGATGGAGGATTATTTCAAGTATCGCGGCTGGCGTTCAATACGGCGCACGGTGGGATATGACTGGGTGCAAATGAACCACTACGCGGTAAAATCCATTGAGGCCTATGCCCTGCGCAAACTGCGTGGCAATGTGAACAATAAGGAAGACAAATATAACGCCGATTATTGGTCTTTGCAGGACCGCAACGAAGTGCATGAACCTTCAATTCTGCGCCATGCCGCAGCGCGCGATGCCATTCTGAAGGAGCTGTTAAAAGATAAGGTTCTATCCAAATTACATTATGCTGCCCTTGAAAGGGTCGAAGCCAAGCTTGATAAAATTCGACAGACCAAGGCCTATCAAACACTCAAGACCGAGTTGCTTAAGGCCTCTGAAGTTCACATCAGCCAAGTCGCGGCAAAACCACCAAAAGCACGCGACCCTGCCAAAATCGCCGCCCTGATGTCGACGCTTGAAAAACGTGAGTCGGATCGCCCAAAATCCGAGCGGCGCTCAAAACAATCACCCGCCAATGCGCCAACAGAGGTGGATGATGTCTATACCACGGGAAAGATTGACCTTACCAGCGATGTGCGTTTTGAGCAGGTGGCAAACCACGACATCATGCTTCCAGCCGATCCCCGGGTTTTCACCCCGAATGCACTGGATCAAGTCACAAAGGGTAAGTTTGAACGCCGCGCTGCCCGCTATATTCTGCATTACATATCCCCCGGTGACAGGCTTTTGAATGTCGGGTCCGGCCTATGTTTCATTCCTGTCTTTGTCGTTAAAAATACGAATGACGTCACCATTATGGCGCAAGAAGAGCGCAGCATTCTGGCTAAAATCGGCTACTCTGTTGCGAAGACCAACGGTGTGGCCGATAGCGAGCGCTTGAAAATTGTTGATGGGCCACTGTTTTTTGCCAATGATGCCAAGGGCTTTGCCTCGGGGCTTTTGGCATATATTAGCGATTTCAACCCGTCGGTAATCCGATTTTGCACGCCCTTAATCACGCCGGAAATCATAAAGAACACCGATTTTAAGAACACCAAGCGCCTCATTTTTGCGAATGGTTTTACGGATGATACACAAGCCCGGTTCAAGGATGCACTTAACGCACAGGGTTTTATGTGGGATACAAATATAGCCGAGAAAATTCTTTTGGCACGACGGCAGTGAGGTAACAAACAATGAACCAGAAAAATAACCCCGCAGAAAGCGACACGCGTATTGAAGTATTGGAGGCTGAACTGGCAAAGCTGAAGCGCCGCCAACAGCGCAACATGCGCGCCGCACATGCCAAGGGGTTAATGCAGGGTATCCTGTCCATGTTGAAACCAGAAGATCTGGTTCTGGATTGTGGTGCCAACGTTGGAGAGATTACAGAAGTTCTGGCAAAGACCGGCGCGCAGGTTCATGCATTCGAGCCTGACCCTTTTTGTTTTGAAAAGCTAACCAAGAGGTTCAAGAGAGCGAAAAATGTCACCTTGCACAACGTTGCCGTCGGCACCACAGATGGCGTTATACAATTGATGCGGGCGGAGAACTTTGACGAGAACCCCCGCGGTGCTTCTGTGAAAAGCACTGTTGTCTCGGGCGGCCGCAAGATTGATGAAGTGGACACAATTGAGGTCAAGCTGATGAATTTACCTGCCTTTATTGACGAAAAAACAAAAGAAGGCGAGGAAATTGCGTTCCTGAAAATGGATATCGAGGGCGCAGAGCTAGAGCTTCTGGAACACATGCGGACCTCGGGGCAATTTGATATTATTCGTTTAACTGTTGCCGAGACCCACGAGCATAAATTCAAAGAATTGCGCGCAAGGTTTGAAAAGTTACGTGCTGATATTACCGCACAATATCCAATCTCCAAGGTGAATCTGGATTGGATTTGATTGGTATCGTCATGTCTGGATGGCGTCCGTTTAGCAAGGTAAT
>JAFLKA010000243.1 GCA_022712735.1 Marinosulfonomonas sp.
ACCGCCTCGATTTCATTGGCGGCGGGCGCGGTTTGCCACAGCATCGCTTGGCCCGCGATGGCGTTGGCGAGCTGTTCGGCCAGCATCGAGGCGGGCGAGGCGTTGGCCGAGAAATACGCAAAGAAACGCGGATGCTGCCAATGGGTTGTGGCGCCGGGCACGATGGCCTCGAAATCCGCGAATATTTGCTCCATCGGCTCGGGCGCTTCGGGCGCATGGGCTGGCAGTTTGGCGGCGGTTTCGCCAGGAGAAACCTGCGCACGCACGGGTTGGTTTCGCAAGTCTGCGTGATAGGCCTGTGCCCAGTCAGCGGCGCGCTTGGACCAGTGGTTTAAGTCATCATGATTCATAGGCGCGATAGGGTCACGGGCCGATGGGTTTGGCAAGAGGCTAGCCCAGCAATTTTTCCAACTGGTCCGTTGGCAATGTGTTTGTTAAGGCGCTGAAATCTCCCTCGACAAACATGTCAACCGCAGCGTCATGGATGGCGCGGTGCGTCACGCGGGCCAGCGCCGCCCCCAGCGAAATGCGGGCAACACCGATGGCGGCGAACTGCGCGAGGCTGGCATTGGCAAACTTACCAGCGGCGAGTGCGTTCACGGGCAGGGTGGTGGCGGCGCAAATGCGGGCCAGATCGTCCATGCTGGCAGGGGCGGGGATGTAAACACAATCGGCACCCGCCGTTTCATAGGCCTTGATACGCCGGATGGCCTCGTCCAGATCATAGCGCCCGTTCATCACCCCGTCGGCGCGGGCCACCAGCACAAAATCATCGGGCAAGGCGCGGGCGGCAGCGGATGCGGCGCGGATACGCTCGACCGCCAGATCGAAGTCGTAAGGCGTGGTGGCGGGCAGGGCGATATCCTCGATGCAGATACCCGCAAGGCCGATTTCACCGGCCAGCCGCACGGTTTCGGCGCAAACATCCGGCGCGTCGCCAAAGCCGTTCTCGAAATCACCCGACACGGGGATGTTGACAGCGGCAATCAGGTCTTGGGCGTGGCTCAAGGTTTCGTCGCGCGTGATGGTGCCCATATCGGGGCGCCCCAATGTGAAGGCATGTGCGCCCGACGAGGTGGCAATCGCCTGCGCGCCAAGCCCTGCCAACATCTTGGCGCTGCCCGCGTCCCATGCATTGGCAAGGATGAACGGGTTGTTGGGTTGGTGTAGGTCGCGGAAGGTGGTGGGCATGGGCTTTCCTTGTTTGCGCTGTGATCAGGCTTAGATACTCGGCTCCCAAGCGCCTTGAAGGTGCGTGGCTTCAAAATCACCAGGCCAAGGCGGCATAGAAATACAAATGAACTTTAGCGGAACTGCGCCGGTATTTCGGTATTGGAAGGCTGTCCCGACAGGAATGTCGATGGACACGCCCTTATTCAAGGGTGTGATCCGCTCCTCATGGGCGTCTTTGCGCCAAATTTCCCCATGACCATCGAGCACATACCAAAATTCGCTGACCGTGGCGTGGACTGTGGCGCGGTTGATCTGCCCCTGCGGCACAGTGCTGTGGATCATGTTTCCGGATGCCCCATCCATGATGAACCGAATGTCTGCACCCGCAGGGGATTTGGCGTCCGGTGCCTTCGGTAAAGACGTTTGTTTCATGATCAGCCCCAAATCTTATAGAATGGCTAGACAGCAAATATTGCTGGGCAATTCAGTTATGTCAATGTGACCAAGCTGGGCTATCTGGCCAACCCCTTGGCAAATTCCACAAGTCGCGTCAGTGCCTCACGGAACGCATCATCATTCACCGTCATCGCCACCCGCAAATGTCCTGCCGCCGAGGTGCCAAAGCTTTCACCGGGCATCGTTGCGATGTGTTCGGCGTCCAGCAGTGCATCGGCGAACCCTTCGCCGGACAGCCCCGTGGCGCGGATGTCCAGCATCAGATACATCGCGCCCATGCAGGGCACATGTTTGACCACGTTCTGCCCCGCCAGCACCTCCATCGCAATGGCGCGGCGACGCGCGAAAGGCGCGGCGATTTCGGCCTCGAGCGGCGCACCACGCCCCAGCGCATACAGGGCGGCGTCCTGAATGTAGCCAGGCACGCCATAGGTGGTGTGGGTGGCGAGGTTAATCAGGTTGTCGATCACCGCAACAGGTGCAACGATCCAGCCGATGCGACTGCCGGTCATCGCATAGCTTTTGGACATCGAACCAACCACCAACGTGCGGTCCGCCATATCGGGCAGGGCGCGGGGGCTAATGTGTTCGCCGTCCCATATCTGGGTGTCGTATACCTCGTCCGAGATCAGCCACAGGTCATGTTCACGGCAGACATCCGCGATGCCCTCAAGTGTGGCGCGGGAATAAACCACGCCGGTCGGGTTGTTGGGCGAGTTGATCAGCAGGGATTTTGCACCCGCCGCGTGTTTGGCGATTTCATCCGCACGGGGCTGGAAATTATCGACCGCATGGGCGGGGATGGTTTGCGGGATGGCACCAACGGCCCGCAAGGTGGCGGGGTAGGTGGCATAGTAAGGGTCGATATAGAGCGCGGTGTCGCCATCGTCGCAAACCGCGAGGTGCGAGGAAAACAGCGCCGATTGTCCGCCCGGGGTGATCAACACGTTGTCCATCGTGGTTGGCACGCCGGTGCGTTCCTGAATGCGCGCAGCCACGGCCTGGCGTAAATCGGTATTGCCCGGCACCATCGCATATCCGGTATGCCCGCCAATTGCGGCGTTGTGCATGGCGTTCAGGATATCGGGGTGGGTGCGGATGTCATGTTCACCGACGGTCAGCTCGATGACGTCAATGCCATGATCAATCATCTTGCGGGCCTTCAGGAATATGCCCCAGCCATCATCGCCACCACCCAGCAAAGTGGTGATCCTGTTTGATTGTTTCATCGCGCGACTCCCTAACGTATTTTGGTCACGCGACCACGCCCAAGATGGTTTGTCAAACGGGGAATTGTGTGGGTGCAATAATCGGATCGGCGGGTATCCACCGCCCGTAAGAATTTATCTATCTACAGGATGGGTAAAGACGTATTCATAAATCAAGCTATGGGGATGGCTTTAATAAAATTGGGCAATATGCACAAAAAATGGACATGGTTTTGCCAATATTTTGGTGTTGAGTTGGTGTGAACTATGTATCGAGCAACATATCCTGAGGTGCACGTAATGAAAAAGAAACTTTTATCCGCTCTGGCGATTGCCAGCTTTTCCCTGACCTTTGCTGCACAGGCCGATGCCTGTTCGCGCAAGGCGGTATCGGGTGGCAATCAGGCCATTCAGCCCGGTCGAAACATCAACGCCTCCCTGCTGGATGCGGCGGTTCGGGTTGAAGTGAACTATCACAGGTGCCGTGCCGGCCTTGGCAAACTGCGCTCGGAACCCAAACTGCGCAACATGGCGGCGGGGCACAGCAAATGGATGGCCCGTGCCAGCAATATGTCGCACACCTCGACGGTTTCGGGACGCCGCACATTGGGCGAGCGGATCAAACGGTCCGGCCTGCGCTGGAAGGCCACGGCAGAAAATATCGGCATGGTTTACCGCTTCCGGATGGAGCAAAAGCAGTTTTTTATCGACAACGCCGCCAGCTGCCAGTTCAGCAACTCTGCAGGGCAAGTTATTCCACCGCACAGCTATCAGTCGCTGGCGCGTTATATTGTGAACCTGTGGATGAATTCACCAAAACACCGGCATAATATTCTGGACCGGCGGATGAAAATGGTGGGAACAGCAATTCACCATGACCCCAAGGCGCTGTATTGCGGCACCTATTACATCACCCAGAATTTCGCCCAGTAGGTTACCAGTAGGTTATTCCGCCACGATGTCCTGTTTGGCTGCCTTATAGGACATCGGCAGGGACGCCAGATAAATCAGGTCAACCAGCACCATCACGTGCCACGGAAATACCGTCAGGCTGATCATGAACAGCACCACAGCGCCAAACATCCAGGCCTGATGCCGCGAACTGACGCTGACGTGTTTCAACGAAAACGTCGGGATCCGGCTGACCGCAAGTGCGCCCGCGCCGATGATATAAAGTGAAATCAGCACTTGGTGGGTGGCAATACCGGTCCATCCAGCCAGATAGAGGAACGCGGGCAGAAACCCCAGACAGGCCAGCGCCGGAGCAGGCACGCCGACGAAAAACCGGCTGTCTTTGGGGGTGTCGTCATCTTCCATCAGGGCCACGTTGAAACGGGCCAATCGCATCATGCAGGCGATGGTGAACATAATCAGTGCCAGCCAGCCGATATTGGCAAATTCGGTGCCGGCAAAGAACATCAGATACAGCAGGATGGTTGGCGCGATGCCGAAGTTGAAGAAATCGGCCAAGGTATCGAGTTCAGCCCCGAACTGACTGCTTGAATCCAGCATGCGGGCCAGTTTACCGTCAACGCCATCCAGCAGAACTGCCAGCAACAGCAGCGCCATCGCCATCGAAAATTGCCCCGACATGCCGTAGCGCACCGAGGTCAGGCCAGCGCAAAGCCCGAAAATTGTGACAAAGTTCGGGATGAACCGGCGCAGGGGAATGTTTTTTGGCTCGGGGACGTTCAAATCCGTTTTCCCACGTAATTCGGAGTAGGGTCTGACAGGTCGGCCAGCGCGGTTTCACCGGCGACCGCGTTTTGCCCCAGAACAACCTTGGGCTGCACGCCGACAGGCAGGAACACATCTAAGCGTGAGCCAAAGCGGATCAGGCCAAACACCACGCCCGCCTCGGTTTGCGCGCCCACGGAAGTGAAACAAACGATGCGCCGCGCCACAAGGCCCGCGATCTGGATCACGCCAATCGACAGCCCGTC
>JAFLKA010000020.1 GCA_022712735.1 Marinosulfonomonas sp.
AGCGCGGGCCGTGAAATGTGGTGAGGCCGAGGTGGTGATTGCAGGCGGCGTCGAGAGCATGAGCCGTGCGCCCATGGTGATGCCCAAACCGGATGCCGCTTTTTCGCGGCGGGCCGAGGTGTTTGACACCACAATCGGCTGGCGGTTTGTGAACAAGGTGCTCGCCGCCCAGTACGGCACAGATTCAATGCCGGAAACGGCGGAAAACGTCGCCGAGGAATTCAATATATCGCGGGCGGATCAGGATGCTTTTGCTCTGCGTTCGCAAGAACGAGCAGCGGCGGCGATTGCCAGCGGGCGGCTAGCACAGGAAATCACGCCGATCAGCATCCCGCAACGCAAAGGCGGCGCCGTGGTTGTGGATACAGACGAGCACCCGCGCGCCACAACATTAGAAAAACTGGCAAGCCTGCACACGCCATTCCGCGAGGGCGGCAGCGTCACGGCAGGCAATGCGAGCGGCGTCAATGACGGGGCCTGCGCAATGATTATCGCCAGTGCAGCGGCGGTTGAAAAATACGACCTGACACCAAAGGCGCGGATCATCGGCATGGCCACGGCCGGCGTGCTACCCCGCATTATGGGGGTCGGTCCCGCGCCTGCGTCTGAAAAACTTCTGACGCGATTGGGCCTGTCGATTGGCGATGTTGATCTGATCGAGTTGAACGAAGCCTTTGCAGCGCAAGGTCTGGCGGTGCTACGCCAGTTGGGCCTGCCCGATGACGCGGACCATGTGAACCCGAATGGTGGCGCGATTGCACTGGGCCACCCATTGGGAATGTCGGGCGCACGGCTTGCCCTAACGGCAGCGATTGAATTGCAAAATCAGTCTCTAACCCGTGCACTTTGCACAATGTGCATCGGTGTAGGCCAAGGAATATCACTGGTGATGGAACGGGTTTAGGGGAATATAAAGTGAAAGATTTAACACCAAAGAAAAGCGATCTGGACCCGATTGAAATTGCCTCGCGTGATGAAATTTCGGCGCTGCAACTGGAGCGGATGAAATGGTCGCTAAACCACGCCTATGACAACGTACCGTTTTATAAAAAGTCGTTCGATGACGCGGGCGTGCATCCGGACGATCTGAAATCCCTATCAGACCTTGCCAAATTTCCGTTCACCATGAAGCAGGATTTGCGTGACAATTACCCGTTCGGCATGTTCGCTGTGCCGCGCACACAAATCCAGCGGCTTCATGCATCGTCAGGCACAACGGGTCAGCCAACGGTGGTTGGCTATACCGCCCGCGACATTGATACATGGGCGACCGTGGTGGCGCGATCCTTGCGGGCCAGCGGTACGCGGGCGGGGGACGTGGTGCATGTGGCCTATGGATACGGGTTGTTTACTGGCGGGTTGGGCGCGCATTATGGCGCCGAGAAACTGGGCTGCACCGTGGTGCCGATTTCGGGTGGCATGACCGCGCGACAGGTGCAGTTGATCGAGGATTTCGGGGCCTCGACCATCATGGTGACCCCGTCCTACATGCTGTCCATTCTGGATGAATACACCCGTCAGGGCCGCGACCCGCGCAACAGCCCGCTGAACGTCGGCATCTTTGGGGCCGAACCGTGGACCAACGCCATGCGCGGCGAGATCGAAGCGGCATTTGATATGCACGCGGTGGATATTTACGGCCTGTCCGAAGTGATGGGGCCAGGGGTGGCCAATGAATGTGTCGAGACCAAAGACGGTTTGCACATTTGGGAGGACCATTTTTACCCCGAGATCATCAACCCCGAAACCGGTGAGGTGGTCGAGGAGGGCGAGATGGGCGAGCTGGTATTTACATCTCTGACCAAGGAGGCGTTTCCGATCATCCGCTACCGCACCCGCGACCTGACCCGTCTGTTGCCCGGCACGGCGCGGTCCATGCGCCGGATGGAGAAAATAACCGGACGCACCGATGATATGATTATCTTGCGCGGGGTAAACGTGTTCCCGACCCAGATCGAGGAACAGCTGATGGCCATTCCCGCCCTTGCGCCGCACTTCCAGATAGAACTGGACCGCAAGGGGCGGATGGACCAGATGACGGTGCATGTAGAGTTGGCCAGCGGGGCAAATGATGCCGATCAGGCCGCAGAACAGCTGGCCCGGAAAATCAAAAGCAACGTGGGTGTTTCGGCCAAGGTTGTGCTGGCGGATACCGGCGGCGTGGCCCGCAGCCAAGGCAAAGCCCTGCGTATCATTGACAACCGGCCAAAGGGATAGCGCATGCCACGCGGGATAGCACATGATCATTCTGAAAAACGCGCAGCCATCCGCAAGGGGGCGGCCGCCTATTTTGCCGCCAACGGGTATGATCGCGCCTCGATGACGGCGGCGGCGGCACATTGCGGCGTGTCAAAGGCGCTGATCTATCATTACTACGACAGCAAGGATGCGCTGTTATATGACATCCTGCACAGCCACCTGTCGGACCTTGTTGAAACCGTTGACGAGGTATCTGAAGGCCCCGACCTGTTACGACAGTTGATCCGTGCAATCCTGCTGGCGTATCGGGATGCCGATGCGGAACACAAGCTACAGGCCGATGCGATGGCGGCATTGCCGCTGGACAAACGCGAACCACTCATGGCGCTGCAACGGCATTTGATTCAGGTGATGGGGGATGCCTTGCAAGCGGCGTCACCAAAAACAATGACCGACCCCGCACGCCTGCGCCCTGTCACCATGACTGTATTTGGCATGCTGAACTGGTTTTACATGTGGCACCGCCCCGGCAAAGGGATCAGCCGCGATGATTATGCAGACCTTGTGACAGATATGGTGCTGGGCGGGATCAGGGGGCTTTAGGGCAAATTGCTTTAGCCACACCAGAAACGCACAATCTGGTTCCGTGCGTCCAGATCAACATTCAAGCGGTTCGGGCTATAATCCATCGTCACCGCCATGCCCGGTTTGATAATTCGCATTGGGGCCGGAAATGTCATGCTGGCAAATATATCGGCGGATTGACCAATCAGGTTTTGATACCCAGCGGCACCACATTCATTGGGCGCGTCTACTATTGGCTGTGTCGGCTCCTCACAGGCGGCTAGGGCTAGGATTGCTAGAACTGTAAAACGCATAAAAATTCTCCGGTAGTAATCGTATCCGAGTGTGCCCATAGATATCGTTGTTATGCAATATCGTGCCATCTTTCAGTTGCATATTTAGCGGCTTTCCCCCACCCTGCCCGCTAACGAACCGGAGGACTTACCATGCGAACACGAGCAGCAGTTGCGATTGAGGCGGGCAAACCGCTTGAGGTTATGGAAGTGAACCTTGAAGGCCCCAAAGCAGGCGAGGTTTTGGTTGAAATCAAGGCGACGGGGCTGTGTCACACGGATTCGTTCACCCTGTCTGGCGATGATCCCGAGGGGATGTTTCCGGCGATCCTTGGCCATGAGGGGGCGGGCGTTGTGGTCGAGTTGGGCGCAGGTGTGACCAGTCTGGAAGTCGGCGATCATGTGATCCCGCTCTATACGCCCGAATGCCGGACCTGCGACTATTGCCTGAACCCCAAAACCAATCTGTGCCAGTCGATCCGCAGCACCCAAGGCGCGGGTGTGATGCCCGATGGCACCAGCCGGTTCTCGATGCTGGATGGCACGCCGATCCTGCACTACATGGGCTGCTCGACCTTTGCCAACCACACGGTTTTGCCGGAAATCGCGCTGGCCAAGGTGCGCAAGGACGCGCCGTTCGACAAGATTTGCTACATCGGTTGCGGCGTCACCACCGGTATTGGCGCGGTGATCAACACGGCCAAAGTCGAGATCGGCAGCACCGCGATTGTGTTCGGGCTGGGCGGTATTGGCTTGAATGTGGTGCAGGGGCTGCGGCTGGCGGGGGCCGACCAGATTGTCGGCGTGGATTTGAATGACGCGCGCATCCCGATGGCGACGCAGTTCGGCATGACCGATTTTGTGAACCCGACCAAAGTGAGTGGCGATCTGGTGGCCCATCTGGTGGAACTGACTGGCGGCGGCGCTGACTACACCTTTGATGCTACCGGCAATGTCGACGTGATGCGCACAGCGCTCGAGGCGGCGCACAAGGGGTGGGGCGAGAGCATCATCATTGGCGTTGCCGCTGCGGGGGCCGAGATTTCAACGCGGCCGTTCCAGCTGGTCACTGGGCGCTCTTGGCGCGGCACTGCCTTTGGCGGGGCGCGCGGACGCACGGATGTTCCGAAAATCGTCGACTGGTACATGGACGGCAAGATCGAGATCGACCCGATGATCACCCACACCATGCCGCTTGAGGATATCAACAAGGGGTTTGACCTGATGCACGAAGGCAAATCCATTCGGGGTGTGGTGATTTACTGATGGAAACCCTATCTGAAAACGCGGCGTTTGGCGGCACCCAGGGCGTCTATAAACACGCCTCATCCACCTGTAATTGCGACATGACATTCGCGGTTTACCTGCCGCCACAAGCCAAGGCGGGGCCGGTTCCGGCGCTGTGGTATTTGTCCGGCCTGACCTGCACCCACGAGAATGCAATGACCAAGGCCGCGTTGCAGGAACACGCAGCCAAGCGCGGCATTGCGGTGATCTATCCCGACACATCCCCGCGCGGCGAAGGCGTGGCGGATGACGAGGATTATGCCTTGGGGCAGGGTGCCGGGTTCTATGTGAACGCGACGCAGGAACCGTGGGCCACACACTTCCAGATGTACGATTACGTGCTGACCGAACTGCCCGCATTGATCGCCAAAAATTTCCCCGTCAGCGATGTGCGCGGCATCACCGGCCACTCGATGGGCGGCCACGGCGCGCTGACCTTGGCGCTGAACAACCCCGATGTGTTCACCTCGGTTTCTGCCTTTGCACCGATCGCCAATCCGTCCGCATCCGACTGGGGCCGCGTGCAATTGTCGACCTATCTGGGCGAGGACGAGACCACATGGGCCACCCATGACGCAACCCTTCTGGTGGGCAGCAAAGGCTGGCCGCGCGATGTGCTGGTGGATCAGGGAACGTCCGACCAGTTCCTTGATTTGCTAAAACCCGAAGCCCTGTCAGCTGCCCTAGCCGCCGCCCGCATCCCCAGCACGTTCCGGATGCAGGAGGGTTATGACCACAGCTATTACTTCGTCTCGACCTTCGCTGCGGATCATGTGAAATGGCATGCGGAGAGGTTGGGGAAGTAAGATATGCCCATGAGTGACAATGACCTGCCTCTTTTGGCTGTGTTGATAGATGCTGATAATACCTCTCACAAATCGGCAAAAGTTATCTTTGACGAGATTGCGTCGCTAGGTGAAGCAAGCGTGCGCCGTATCTATGGCGATTTCACAAGCCCCCAGATGAAAGGCTGGTCTTCAGTTCAGGTGGAGCACGGAATTGTCCCACACCATCAACCTGCCAATACTGTGGGCAAGAATGCCTCGGATATTGCATTGGTAATAGACGCGATAGACTTTTTGCATTCAGGGCGTTTTGACGGCTTTGTTCTGGTGTCTTCAGACAGTGATTTCACCAGACTGGCCAGCCGGATCAGGGAACAAGGGTTGGATGTATTTGGTATTGGCCAGCGCAAAACGCCTGAGTCTTTTCGCAAAGCCTGCAAACGGTTTATTTTCATTGAGAATTTGGCAACCGCTACAGAGGCGGGCGATAATCAGCATGTAGTTGACCCGAAAAAAGACCACCCTTCCAATGCGCGGCCTTTGATTTTGGCAGCCATGCAGGCCGTTGATAAAGATGCTCGATGGGTTGCGCTTAGCCCGCTTGGAAAACAGCTTAATGCAGTAGACCCATCTTTTGACCCACGAAACTATGGATGCCGGAACTTAAGTACCCTCCTTAAGGAAGGGAAGGGGTTCGAAGTTAAAGAAATTGATGGAACACTAAAGGTTCGTTCGAAATAATAGTCTCATCAAACCCCGTGTCGCGCCAAGAACATCTCGACCGCGCCGTTCAGAACGCGATCTGTTTCTTCCTGCGTGAATGTAGTTTTCAATCCGCACAATAAACACGGGAAAAACGACGCTTTGCACAATTCGGCAAACTGGTCTGCGGCCAGATCGAAATCGGTGATATCCAGCTCGCCCTTGGCAACGGCCTCGTGGAAATACTGAACCAGACGTTCACGAACCAATAGCGGGCCGGATTTATAGAACCGTTGACCCAACTCGGGGAAGCGTCCTGATTCTGCGGTGCAGATGCGATACATGCTCAACCCGAATTCGGACGTGAAGAATTCAATCATCTTTGATCCCGCCGC
>JAFLKA010000021.1 GCA_022712735.1 Marinosulfonomonas sp.
TATCTGACACTTACATGAGTTTTGAAATTTGGTTCACCATTGCTGCCGTTTACTTGGTGGTAACGCTGGCCCTTTCGATCGGAGTGTCCTTTGTCGAAAAGAAATATACCGTCGAACAATAATTACCAACTGAACCAGGAGGAAAAACTATGAAATTAACCAGACGTTTATTCGGAGCAGCACTCGGATTGGTGGCTGTTGTTGCCATCGCATTGCCCTCGTCTGCCCAGCAGACAAGGCAAGCGGTTTCAAGCGACAGCGTGATCGAAACCATAAAAGAACGTGGTGTGATCAAGATCGGTCTATCAATATTCAAGCCATGGTCAATGCGCGATCTGGAAGGCGAATTGATCGGGTTCGAGCTGGATGTGGGCCGCAAGTTGGCCGAAGATATGGGCGTAGAAGTAGAATTTATTCCAACCTCGTGGGACGGGATCATCCCTGCGCTGGTATCGGGCAAGTTTGACGTGATCATCAGCGGTATGTCGATCACCGCACAGCGCAACCTGACGGTCAATTTCTCGGACCCATATGCCTATTCAGGTCTGACAGTTTTGGCCAATACGGCAATGACCAACGGGTTTACACTTGAGGACTACAATAACCCCGACGTGACATTCGCGGCGCGGCGAGGCGCCACGCCAGCGACGGTTATCGCCGCTATGTTCCCAGAGGCAAACCTGCTTTTATTCGATGAGGACGGGGCTGCGACGCAAGAGGTATTGAACGGGAATGCCCATGCCACAATGGCATCCGAACCGACACCTTCGACCGAAGCGCGCAGATATTCGGACACATTAAGCGTGCCTTTTAGCCAGACCTTTTTGGCCACAGGTGAAGCATTTGCCTATCGCAAAGGCGATCCTGACGCATCCAATTTTTTCAACAACTGGATCGGTGTGAACTGGGCCAGCGGCTGGTTGGAAGAACGCAATGACTACTGGTTCCGAGGACAAGAGTGGGCTGATAAGGTTGCAGCTGAATAAAGTAATATTTGCGGCGGCAGTTCTGGATTGCCGCCGCCTTCACGGAGAAGCCCTTTGCGAAAAACCCTGAAAAAACTCCATTGGCTGGACTTTGTTCTGATCGTTTTGATCGGTGTGTTTATTGCTGTGGTCTGGGTGCGTATCGATGGTGCCCTAAACTATAAATGGCGATGGGATAGAATTCCCAACTACATTTTACGTTGGAGCGAGAGGGACGGAGCGTGGGTTTCAAATCTGCTTTTGCAAGGTTTTATAACAACCATTCGCATTAGTATATATTCGGGCATTCTGGCGCTGATCCTTGGTGTTGTTCTGGGGATTGCGCGTGTGTCAAATAATCTGACGGTCCGCATGTTGGCACGCACATATCTCGAGTTTTTACGTAATATTCCGCCAATTGTTGTCATTTTTATCTTTTACTTTTTCCTGTCTGAGCAGCTGATCGCGGCATTAAATATTGAAAGCTGGGCCCGCGGCATTTCACGACAAGAAGACAATGGCATTTGGACATTCTTTTTTGGTGACATGCGCCGTTTTCCAGCGCTAATTTCCGGCGTCATTGTTCTGGCGTTATTCGAGAGCGCTTTTGTTGGCGAGATTGTTCGCGCGGGTCTTCAATCGGTCGACAAGGGTCAGCATGAGGCTGCGTTATCTATTGGCATGGGTCCCTTAAACAAGTTGTGGTTTATTATCCTGCCGCAGGCCGTGCATAAAGTGCTGCCACCCTTGGCAAACCAGTTCATCACTTTGATCAAAGACAGCGCCATCATCTCGCTTATTTCGGTGCAGGAACTTACCTTCAAGACTGTAGAGCTTGTCGCTTCGACACGAATGATTTTCGAAGCATGGATAACAACCGCGGCATTTTATTTTCTGCTTTGTTTTAGCCTGTCATTGCTGTTTCGGCACCTTGAGAAATCCAAGAAGTACTGACGGCCTCTATCCTCTATTATGATACCGCCGAAAGGCCGGAAAATTGCGTGATGCAAATTCCAATAGAATGCGAACCCGGACATTGGTGCGTAGATCAGAGTGTTTGAGCGGCGCCCCAATTTAGAATGAATATATTATTGTAGATAAATATAGAATATCTTTGCACACGTTTGCAAAATATGCCTATATTCTATCAGGGGGCGTTTGCGGATGCCCGAACATGAGTCAATTAATGACCGGAAAAACCTGGGAGAAATTAAAATGATACATACAAAAAACCTGTTGGCGGCGTTGGCTACAACGACAATGCTGACCTTTGGCGCGGGCG
The DNA here is from genome assembly GCA_022712735.1 of Marinosulfonomonas sp. The sequence continues at coordinate 2,248 of JAFLKA010000021.1, forward strand.
CGACCCTTGCCGAGGATTATGCAATTTCGGTCTGGTCCGGTGGTAGCGGCCCGAACGACAATTACCGAATCGATGCGATCAAAATTGCGGCCGGACTGCTGGAAGAAGAGGCATCTGTGCGCGGAGAAGAGCTGAATATCACCATTGAGGGCAAGCCTTATACGCAGTGGGACGAGTTCAAGCAGGCCGTAACATTGGCCGCCGAAGCGGGTACAGCGCCGAACATCGTTGTGGCCGGTCACGAGGATATCGCGTCATGGGCGCAGTCGGGATTGATTGTTCCGATTGAGGATTATGTTGATGTGGATTCATGGCCGATCAATGATATTTACGAAAACCTACTCGAGATCGCGTCGTTCAACGGCGAGCTTTACGGCTTGCCACAAGACGCTGAATCACGTCCGTTCTTTTTCTGGAAAGACCATATGCGTGGCATCGGCTATTCGGACGCTGACATAGACGGGTTGCCAGCCGCGATCCAGTCGGGTTCCTACACATTGCAAGACGTTCTGGTCGACGCCAAAAAGATTCAGGACGCCGGACTGGTTGAGGCCGGTTATGGCTTTTACCCGCGGGTTTCCAACGGCCCTGATTACTGGCAATTCTACACCAGCTTTGGCGGCACAATTGAAAATGCCGATGGCAAGCTGGTCTTTGACAAAGCAGCGATGACTGAATTCTACCAGTTTTTTGTTGATGCAGTTGATGCAGGCGTGACCCGTAAAAACCACATCGGCACCCCGTGGGACCAGTGGTATGGCGAAGTGGCCAACGGCAAAGCGGGCATGTGGCACGGCGGCACCTGGCATTATTCACGTTACACCACCAAGGAAGGGCTGGATGATTTCTTTGGCAGTATCCAGTTTGCGCTAATTCCAGGCGGTGGCGCGAATGGCAAGGCCAACACGCTGACCCACCCGCTGGTTTATCTGCTGACCAAGCAGGACAACGAGGATGCAACAGCCATTGCAGCCGCATTGGTCCAAATTGCGTCAGAGCCACGGATCAACACCCTGCACGCGATCAAATCGGCGCACTTGGGGATCACCCATTCGCAATCCACGGTCGAGCTGTATTCCGGTGACCGCTGGGCGCGTGAAGCAACCGAGCGTCTGTTGCCACATGCGACCGCGATGCCCAATAATGTGAGCTTTGGTCAATACTGGGAGATTATGTGGGGCGGGCTAGAAGCCTCGTGGACCGGTCAGAAATCGGTGGAAGATGCGATTGCCGATGTAGAGACCGAGCTGATGGCTGCGTTGGGCGACAAGATCATCATCCAATAACAAAACTGCCACTGGCGCGTCTGATGGGCGCCAGTGGTCAACTGATCCGGGGCGCACACTATGGGTAATTCAAAACATCTCGGGCTGTTTTTGCTGGCCCCTGCATTTGTCTTTGTCTTTTTGTTCTTTCTGGCGCCGGTGGTGCTGACCGCTGTGTTTGGCTTTACCAACATGAGCACGGCCACGGGTATTACCGGTGGCGCATATATGGCTTCCCCCTCATCAATGCAGATCCTTAAGGATCGTTATGATCTGGACGAGGTTGCCGATAAACTGACGCAAGTGGTTTACACGATTGACGAAGAAGGGCTGGAAGCCGCGCGTGCCGCAGGCAGTGATGCCGCCGCGCTGAAGGAATTGGAAGCCAAGTTTCTGGGCCAGAGTTTTGACAGCCGCCGCGACGTCGAGCGCATGATCAAAAAGCTGGATGCGCGCCCGTCTAGCACACGGGCGATCAAAGCGATCACGGCACATTTCGAGCGCTCGATCATCAATACCCGTTACGATACCGAAGAGGAAATTCTGGCAGCCATATCCGGTGTTGGCGTCAGCCTGAATGAGACCGAGACAGCCGCGATCGTTGACGTTACCTATACCGGCTGGAGCTTTACCACGCAGAACTTCAAGACCATGTTTTCTTTGCCCGACACCCAGAAAACCATGATCAACACACTATTTTACGTGTTCACAACACTGATCCTGTTCAACACCGGATTTGCCCTCGTGCTGGCGATTTCGACCCATTATATGGAGTCCGGCCCTGCGGGGTTTTTCCGCTCGGTCTGGTTATTGCCGCGGATCACGCCGCCGGTTCTATACGTCCTGATGTGGAAATGGCTGGCGTGGGACAGCGGGTTTTTGTCTGTGGTGCTGGAGCCATTCGGCTTTGCCCCGCGCAACTGGTTGCTGGACAGCCCCGCCAACGCCTGGACGTTTATCATTCTGATCAACGGCATTGTTGGCGCCTCAATGGGGATGCTGATTTTCGCGTCAGCCATCAAGGCCATTCCGGCGTCCCTGTTTCACGCAAGCGAAGTCGACGGGGCAACACGGCGCCAGCAAATCTGGCACATCATCCTGCCACAACTGCGCTGGCCGATCCTGTTTATCACCAGCTATCAAACCCTGTCGTTGCTAACGTCATTTGAATACATCCTGCTGGCCACTGATGGCGGGCCGGGCGGCGCGACCGAGGTCTGGGCGCTGACCACCTATATGAAAGCACTGAGCAACTACGGCGGTGCGCTGCAATACGGATACGGTGCCGCGCTGTCGCTGGTGCTGGTGGTGATCGGGGTCACCCTGTCGCTGCTGTATCTGAAGCTGTTTGACTTCAAAACCTTGACAGCCCCCCCGAAAATCGAGTGATAGGAGGATAATCCAATGAGTGGAAACTACCGCAAGTGGCCGATGATCCTGTTTCTCGGGATTCTGACCTTTCCGCTGATCCTGATGTATATCTACCTGTTCGTGGATACCGTCACCAACACTCCGCCGGGCTCAA